>WTBG01000129.1 GCA_013139225.1 Deltaproteobacteria bacterium | reverse complement strand
CCCACCTTCACAAAAGTCGGCATCCGAATTGTAGAAAAAAGAGCCATTTTCCCCGACCACGTCACCATTTTCATAACCAGAAAGAGCGATGGTTGCTGTCTTGTCGATGGGGGGGAGCATGCACACGAAGTGTACGACAAGTTGGGCTTCCATACGCCACCCTGTCAAGGTTTTACCATCATCAGGTTGAGATGTTGTGGTGGTGGTTTCAGGTTCAGATGTTGTGCTGGTGGTTGTTTCATTGTTATCACAATCCCCACCATCATAATCAAATGCATTGCAATTGAAGGCTTCATCACATGTGCCATTACCAACCAAACTTGTTGCGTCGGACTCATCAACGCAATTCCTTACACAATCATAAATTGTTCCAGGCCCACAAGGCTGTCCAGGGCAACCCAATATCATAACCATGGATGCAAGTAGAGCTATGGGGAGCAGTCTTTTCAGCATGTTCTAATCTCCTTATTTTAAATTTCTGATGGTAGCTATACTACCTAAGATGTCTAATAGTTGCAATGTTTATTATATTTCTTTTTAAGGATAAGGATAAATTATATCTCTTGAATTGGATAATGTAACGCCATTTTAAATCTTTCAGTATGCCTCTAACTACCACATATTGAGTTGCCTATGACGAGGAGGAAAGTGCATATTATACCAAATAACCTTAAGAATCTCAAAAAACCACATTTTTTGTAAAAGCTAACAACACGTTTTTGCTGGATTTTTATGTAACATACACAACGCAGGGTTAAATGTTTCGGTGTAATAAGTACTATGTTATCCGCAGTCAGATGAATTGAAAGGTTGTATGACTATTTTAATTTTTTGATAATATCTGGCCTATCTTTTTTGCCTCAAGCCATTTCTTATTTTTGTCTATCATTTTTTCTTACAATGTTAAATTTACCTGCCGGCCGAGGACTTTGCATATCGACAGGCTTAATGCATAAGGCAAAGTTAAGCACGATCAGGTGGATTGACAATTTCCATCATGTAACCAGATCCGTTGAGGTTTTTAAGTATTATAACTACCCCTTTGATTATTCCGTCTCCACCATTACAACCTTTATTTCTGCACTCAAGTTATCCCACTCTTTGCTCGCTTGCTCACTTTCTCTCTCATCTCAGGTTTACCGATAAAGAAAATAACCATCGCCCATCCAAAATCAATAACACTTCCTGGAGGAAGAGGGCGGAACACAACCGAATCTTCTTCCAGAGAACCTTTCTCCATCCACTTATCCTTATCTATGAGATACCATTCCCTTTGCATAGTTTCGTTGCCATCAGGATATAAAAATGTAATCTCTGCCATAAGATCAGTTATTGTTTTATCTCCATTATTTCTAACTGTGAAAAATATATCATCCTTTTTAATATCATTCAGACCTGAAGCAGGACCAAGACTTATTTCAACTTCCACATTCTCCTTATAATCTGATGATATGTCTTCCGATCCGGAAGAGCAGGAGATTAAAGCAATAGTAAGACATATACCAGGTAGAACGAAAGAGCATTTTCTTAAAAACATGAAGACCTCCTTTGTTGTGCAAAGCATACTGCAATCTAACTATTGAGTGAGTGAAATTAGTTCCCTCATATTAGATGAATGAGGAAGTAATTCCAACATATCAATAAAACATTGAATTTTAATTTCTCAGACATTCTGGAGATATTATACATAATTTCAGGGTGTATTCCAAGATATTGTAGATGGTGTTTGCAGAAAATGAATCCAAGCTACCACTATAAGAGGTAGTCTTCAGGCAGGCGTTTATTAGTATTTTTGATTTAGTAGTGTCGAATATTTCGGTCTTTCAATAATTGAGGAGCATGGTGGTAGTACAATATTTTAGTGAGCAAATCGGGGACACAGGATGTTGTGTGTTTAGGATGAAAAAAGGCAGGAGTTACTTAAAACCCACTGCCTTTTCTTAAGATTTACCAAACAAGAAAATCCAATCTCAATCCTTCTGGAATAATTAATTTGGATTAATTAAAAATCATAAAAATTCCGATTAAGTATCTATAGTCTCTTCCTAACAATTTTATAGAGGCAAAATGATATGACACTTCAGATACAGAAAAAAAGAAGATTCACCCGATTTGCTTCAAAACAGAAAGCTCAGTATTGCTTACAAGAGAGGTATGGTAGTTGGAAAGAATGCACCATGTACACCATCAGCCGTAAGGGGGTAGGAATAACATTGAAAGAAAAAATCAATGTGGGTTCAATTATTTTTCTAGAGATACCTATGCCGAACGAATTTGCACCTCTTAGTATTAAAGGTACTCTACGCTGGATTAATGAAAAAGAAAATGACTTTATTGGTGGTGTAGAATTTACCAAAGTACTTGATGAAGAACAGTTCAGTAAATTGGGCTAGAGAAGAAAAAAGGGGGTTGGCAAAACAATGAAAGAGAGACTACCTGATGTTATAAAGTTGTGTCTAATTGATAACAATCGGTGCAGTAATCTTCTACTTTGTTTATCCCAAGTATCAGTTTGTTGGCTCGAATATAAGAATGAATAAAATTACTGGTACAGTTGAGAGATTTGAAAGTGGAAAACAGCAATGGATTGTGGTGGGTAAAAGGGAAGAAAAGGCATAGATAAATTGATATTTGAGGGTGGGGAGAAGATAAAATCTTTTACCAGCAAGATACTGAATAACCATAAGAAACAATCTCAAACTAGAGAAGGGTCAGTATAAAAAATAATAAGCTGGAGGGATAAAAATGGGAAGAATAGCCATTTTAATTGGAATAGTTATTTTAGGTTATGGTTATTACACCCATACTACACAGCCAATTGTTTCTCTTGTTGCGTATTCCCTTATAGGAATTGGAGCAATCTTGTATTTTCTTGCAGACCTAAAGTAAAAAAGAGGGGGAACAAGTCTTTAGCTTGCCTAGTGTCATATTATTACTTCTAATAAAGCAAGGGTCGTGTTGGCTCCTGTTTTTTCTTTCGCCTTCACCTTGCTTGCAAGATTATCAAGTCCGCATCATTCATATTTTACTGTAAGTTACGTTAATGTTGATTATTTGGTATGTATGATGATAGCGTTTATTCTATTTCTTCCCTAATCAACGGCAAAAATCCGTTAATTATCTCCTTAACTTCTGCTTTAAACTCCTCATCATCTTTCATTACTTCTACAATCACAGGGCTCCACTCATAATATAGTCTGATTAGCTCTTGACCTTCAGGAGTTTTTCTCAATATGTTTTCTTGGAAATGCCTCAGGAGTTCAGTTTCCTCTGAATACACACCATAAATTTCTTCTATGTCGGTAGCTGTGCTTGGGGATCCAAGTCATGTAAATCAATTTCCGGTTCATAACATGCAGGTGGATCTGCCAAATAGCTATCAAAAGAAAGTTCTGCAAGTCATTAACCGGCCTGAGGGGTAAACCCCACCACTGTAGTTAACCAGGTAAGTTTTAGCGTAGGCTAGACATAATATTATTAACTATTGAGTTTCTTTGTTGATGGTTATTCACTGTAAAGCGAAGTTTCT
>WTBG01000077.1 GCA_013139225.1 Deltaproteobacteria bacterium | reverse complement strand
GGTATGGATCTGGTTGATGGTTATACTTGGGGAGGGCCTCCTACGAAGTTTTTCTACACCTTGCATCTCGATGCTACTCCCTAAACGATGAATGCAAAGCGCAGAATCCTTTGACATAAAATAAAGGGTGCATTAGAAGAACGCACCCTTTATTTTTGAAACAAATATCAGTTGACGAAACTCAAAGAGAAATTAATCCCTCTTTTGCACTATTACAGCTCCAAAGTCTCCTGTTTGTGATTGGGATAATCCAGATATTCAATCTTTTTAGGAGTAACCTTGACCAGACAATATCCTGGATCAGTGGGGCCTTCTTTCCAAAATACATTCCACTTATCCTGCCAATGTTTCTTGCGTGTTTCGTCGTCTCTTATTATCTCTGCCTTCCCCATGGCGGATACTCCACTGTGGTCCGTTGGCCTATAAAAAAAGACACTTGCAGCTGGATTCTTCTCAATTTCCACTACCTTTCTTGATTGGGTTCCGGTAGCATACCAGATGACCATATCATCTTTAAGAGGAAGGTGTGCCATCATCCTACCCTTAGGAGTTCCATCTTCTGCTATGGTAATAAGATTAGAATACTGATAGCTTCCCGCAAAGTCGAGAATCGTCTTTTTTAAATCTCCATTTGACATATTAAAACCTCCTTTTCTGAAATTTTAGCCACAGAAAATTTGAAAATATACCCGTGGTTCCATAATGAAAAGGCATGAATAAACTAATAATTCATGCCACCATAGTTAACAGCCCCCGCAAAGATTACTATCTACAATTAGTACAGGTATCAAAATAATCTTTCGGGAGGTTTGCCTTCTTTCGCATATACTCCAGTTGATATTCTGGTGCAAAGTGGTAACCACAGACTTTGCACTCTCTTAACTTAAATTCTGTATTCCATTTACGGAATTTGCGAATGCCACCCACATCTTCCATGCCAATACACTGTGTAGGGCAAACATAGGCACAACTGCCGCAACCGATACATACAGCTGAGGAATCAAAGAAAGGAGTTGCAACCCATCTGCCAGTTCCTCGATTAACAAAACTGATAGCACTCACGCCAACCACCTTTTCACAGGCTCTCACACACAGCCCACAGAGAATGCAATCCTCATCTTTCAAGGAAAATCTTGGCTTTTCAATACCCATTTCTTTTGCCATATCCTGAATTGCTTCTGAGTTAGGACATCTGGCAAGAATAAGTTCCATATTTACCCGTCTGTATTTCAAGACCTTCTCTGTACTGGTAAGAACCTCTATCCCTTCCATCACTGGATAATTGCAGGAAGTGGTAATGCGGCTTCTTATACCCTTTTTTACCTCAACCAAACAGAGACGACACGCTCCATAGGGTGGGAGTTCATCATTATGACAGAGACTCGGGATTACTGCACCTGCCTCCCTCGCAACATCTATGAGCATAGCACCTTTTTCAGCCTCAACTTCCTTACTATCAATACGTAAATTTACCATACTTGCAACCTATCGTATAAACATCAATATTACAACAGGGGTCAGAAGCCGGAACAAAGATTTTCTCCCTGTTCCCTGCACCCTAAACCCTGCACCCTATGTATTCTATGCAATTCTTACTGCATCAAACTTGCAATTCTCGAAGCATGCACCGCACTTTACACACTTTTTCTGAGTAATTTTATGAAGTTTCTTCTTCTTTCCCGTTATCGCCTGACTGGGACACACTACCTTGCATCTGCCGCACCCCACACATTGCTCCTTGTCAATCACAAAACGGGTTAGCTCTTTACAAACCCCTGCAGGGCACTTCTTATCTTTAATATGAGCCTCGTATTCATCCCTGAAGTATCGAATGGTACTCAAAACAGGATAAGGGGCAGTTCCTCCCAGTGCACAGAGTGATGTCTCAGCAATCACTTCACCCAATTCCTCCAAAAGCTCAATGTCACTTTCTTTTCCCTTCCCCAGGGTAATATTTGTTACTATCTCATGCATCCTTTCAACACCCTCCCGGCAGGAGGTACATTTACCACAGGACTCATCTTTTAGAAAATTCAAAAAGTATTTTGCTATATCCACCATGCAGGTTCTCTCATCCATTACAATCATTCCACCGGAACCCATCATGGAACCCACTTCACTTAATCGGTCAAAATCAACCGGCAGATCGAGATGCTCATCCGGTATACACCCGCCGGAAGGACCACCGGTCTGAACAGCTTTAAACTTTCTCCCTCCGGGAATCCCCCCTCCAATATCATAGATGATTTCTCTTAAGGTAATCCCCATAGGCACTTCAACCAGCCCTGTATTATTTACCTTCCCCACCAGGGACAAGATTTTGGTCCCCTTGCTCCCCTCGGTACCAATCTTACCGTACCAGTCTGCTCCCTTGTCAATAATCAGAGGAACATTAGCCCAAGTCTCCACATTATTCAAGTTGGTTGGCTTATCCCAAAGACCACTTTCCACCGTATGGATATGTTTTGCCCTGGGTTCTCCTACCTTGCCTTCCAGGCAAGCTGTCAGAGCACTCGATCCACCACAGACAACGCCTCCTCCCCCCCGAGCGATTTTAACCCCAAACGAAACGCCTGAGCCCAGAATATTGTCACCCAAAAGCCCATATCGCTCAGC
>WTBG01000085.1 GCA_013139225.1 Deltaproteobacteria bacterium | reverse complement strand
TGCACCTATTTTCTTTTACAGTGTTAATGCCCAGACAAAAGTATTCATTGACCGCTGCCAGGCATTGTGGGCAAGAAAATACATATTAAGACAGCCCATTGCAGGTGGTGAGGTAAAGCGAAGAGGTATTTTTATTTCTACAGGGGCAACCAAAGGAGAAAAATTATTTGAAGGAACTTTACTCACCATGAAGTATTTCTTTGACGTTTTAGACGCAGAGTTTTTCAAAAGCCTTCTCTATAAAAACATTGATGCAGAAGGAGACATCACCAAACACCCAACTGCACTAAAAGAAGCTTATGAATCAGGACAGTCATTGCTTAATCTATAAAATAATCATACAAAGGAATATATAGGGAGGGGGCTGTATGGGAAATTCACACACTAAAATAAAAGCAATTGAAATAGCCATGGATGCAGAAATGGAAGCTCACAACTATTATAGTCAATCCGCTCAAAAAACTGCTAATCCTAAAGGCAAAGATATGTTTAACCAACTGGCTGCTTTTGAATTAAGCCATTATAACAATTTGAAATCACTTCTTGATTCTCTTAATGAAGGCAATGGCTGGATACAATATGCCGGAACTCAATTTTTAGACAACTCCAAGTCTAGGGGAGGGGGAAATTCCCCAGCAAAAGAAGAGACAAAAGATGATGAGTTATCCATTTTGAGCAAAGCCATTGAAGACGAAAAAAAAGCTTCTGCATATTATAACAAACTAGCCGACGAAACAGACGACTCTTCTGGGAAAGCGATGTTTAAAAAACTGGCAGAAGAAGAAAATCTACATACAAGAATTTTAAACGATCAGTGGTACAGCTTAAGTAATAAGGGTATTTGGGTATGGGGAGATTGATAATAGTTTCTGCAATATCCAGCAACCCCATTAAACCAACTTCACGTTTTTTAAGGAGGCAACATTATGGGAACGGTAGAATTAAAGAAAGGCATCTATTGGGTAGGAGCTATAGATTGGAACATTAGAATCTTTCATGGATATGATACACCAGAAGGTACTACATATAACGCTTATTTGATTGTAGACGACAAAGTAGCACTCATTGATACAGTCAAGGCTCCCTTTTCTGAAGAGATGCTGGAGAGGGTTAAGGAAATCATCCCGCTTGACAAGATTGATTATCTAATTTCTAACCACGTTGAGATGGACCATTCTGGTTCATTACCACGAATAAAAGAATTAGCAAAAAATGCTACTATCATTGCTACAAAAAGAGGAGAGGCCGGACTCAAACGATATTACAAAAAAGATTGGCCTTTTCAGATAGTTAAAACAGGAGATACTCTGGATTTGGGGAAGCGAAAACTAGTCTTTGTTGAGGTTCCTATGGTTCACTGGCCAGACTCAATGGTAACCTATTCACCGACTGACAAAATTCTCTTTTCGAATGATGCCTTTGGTCAACATATAGCAACATCAAAGAGGTTCGATGATGAAGTAGGCTGGGATATCATCTACCCAGAGGCTCTTACTTACTTTGCCAATATCGTTATGCATCTGTCAGGACCTGTTCTAAAAGCACTGGACGCTGCAAAGGGATTAGAACTTGATATGATCGCACCCTGCCATGGTGTGATCTGGCGGAAAAACATAGAGAACATCGTAAAGGCATACTATTCCTGGGCAACATTTGAAGCAAAGGAAAAAGCTCTGATCATTTATGATACTATGTGGGGAAGTACAGAGAAGATGGGTAAAGCCATTCTTGAAGGTCTAGTAGAAGAAGGTATAGAAGTAAAAATGATGAACATTACCCAAACAGGCAGAACAGTAATCATGAAAGAAGTGATCGATGCAAAAGCATTAATCGTGGGTTCACCAACTCTTAATAATGGCATGTACCCAACGGTTGCAGACTTACTATGCTACTTAAAGGGACTTAGGCCTCAGGGGAAGATTGCTGCTGTATTTGGTTCCTATGGATGGGGAGGAGGAGCAACTAAAGCAATCACTGAAGAACTTAAAGCAACAGGTATAGAGATTACTGAACCCGAGATAACCTATCAATTTCTCCCAGATAAAGAAGAACTGGAAAAATGCAAAGAACTGGGCAAAAAAATAGCATCCCAGATAAAGAAGTAGAATAGAAAAGCAGAGGTTCTGGTAGAAGGAACAGTTGTCAGCCGGTAACTGTCAACCGGAAATTTACAACTTAAAAGAAAGGAGAATAATTATGGCAACACAAGTTGGAGAAGTGTATATTTGTTCCGTTTGCGGCCATAAGGTAGAAGTTCTGGAAGCCGGTGCAGGAGATCTTGTCTGCTGTGAAGAAGAAATGATAAAGGCAGATGGGTAACATTTTTGAAGCAGTAAAGGATGATGCTCTTGTAAAAAGTCAAAAACAGAGTCAAAGGATGGCTTGTATATAATTATTCTGCTTATCTACAATACTCAAGTTGTCTATCAGTTCCTGGATCCCTGCTTTCGCAGGGATGACAGACAAGGATGGAACCGATTGAAAAAACGTGTCATTCCCGCGCAAGCGGGAATCCAGTATTGTTAATAATTTCATCAGGGTATTCAACTGGAGATTTCTGGACAACCAGATTAATTAAGATAGACATAGCACTTATAAAATAGGAGATTAGAATGACTGCATTAAGTATTACTTTAACTATAGCTTATTTACTCTTTGCCATTTCTCCCGTAATGGCTCAGACAGTACATCCTGAAAACTGGGCACCAACCTGGATTAACCCTTCATGGGAAAGGCCCGCAAACATGATTCCAGACATTTCCATAAGCATCCCTGGGGACCTCAATGTCACTCAGCTTGATCAACCTGCTACCTGTGGCGGATGCCACGCTGAAATTTTTAACCAGTGGGAAGGCGGTGTACATGCAAATGCCCTTAAGGATCCTATCTTCCAAAAGGCAACAAAACTGTTTCTGTCTGAGGCTAAAACAGAGGGTGAACTGGAAGAAGCCAGGGGCTGCGTGCGCTGTCATACCCCACTTGGCCATCTCTCCAAAGAGATAGAAACAACAGAAGCAGATTATGACAATCCAAACCTTGATACACGGGCAGATATCTTTTGTGATTTCTGCCACAGCGTGAAAAGCAGCGCCGGTGTGGGAAATGCTCCTTATATTGTAGATGCCGGGGAAGAAACAGAAGCTAAAAAAATAAAATGGGGACCTCGGGATGATGCATCTTCATCTTATCACGAAACAGCTTTCTCCGATCTTCATACTAAGTCTGAGATGTGTGGAATGTGTCATGATGTAACTCATACCATGAACGGAGTACCTCTTGAAAGAACCTATACTGAATGGCGTGAGAGTCCTTATAATACTGGAGATCCTG
>WTBG01000362.1 GCA_013139225.1 Deltaproteobacteria bacterium | reverse complement strand
GACCTTCCACCTTCAGAGAAGGGAGTAAAGTTACACTCAGGGGATAGACATTTTCAATCCCGCCACTGGTATCGATCAAGTCTTTACTCGCCTGATCAGCCGGTGGATACGAATAGGTGATCTTTTTACCCACAATCTCACAAACATTAAAGATATGCGTGAGAGATACTTCGGGGACAGAAACGCTAACCTTGTGCCTGTCACTATCAGGAAGTTCGGCATATTCCCCGTTGTATGAAATCACCTTGAAATTTTCGGTGCAGGGAAGTGTTCTGAAACGTTCCTCTTTGAGTGTTCGTGTTCTCAAGCCGTCCTGCCAGTTATGATCCGGATCATTTTCTTTGAAATAGTTTTCAAAAAACATTTTATAGCTGTCTATTGGATCTTCCTTTTTAACTCTTGAAATAAAGCCCTCAAGGAATGTCTCTCTATCAAAACCAGTCAGGGATACCAAATCCAGGTTGTCTTCATGATCATAGAATTTATACCAGGGAGAAAGAGGGACCCATGTATCACCTTCTCCTGCCTTTGCTCCGGCATAAGGGATGTAGTCTACAAATGCCTCTACCCAGGTATGCTCAAACCTGATCTTTCCTGAAGAAGTGATCCATACCGGAATCCCTGCACACGCAAAAATCCTTCCCACGTTGTTGTCATAGTCAACCCCTGTAAGAGACCTTGCCTTTTCCATGGGGATGTCAATTGTTCCCTGAACATAACGGCAGGGAATATTTGCAGCACGATATAGTGCTATAAGTAAAGATGCTGTATCCGCATCATTACCTGCCTTCTCCATGAAGGTCCCCAAAGACCCTTTCAGAGAGCCGTAATAGAATTCCACTTCAATACTGTTCTTTACCCATTCATAAATCCGTGCAGGAGAATTGTTTAATGAAGCTACCAGGTCTCGCATCTCTTGAGTTATGACGACATCAATGGTTTCGTATAGATCTTCCGGAGTCGGAGGGGCAATAGCTGCGACAAACATCCCTCCTTTTTCGCCACTTATTTGCTGGAAAGCTTTAGCCCTTTGCCCTACCTCTGGACTCTTTTCTCTCTGAAGGATGTAAGCTGGTTCCACCTTGCCATCAACCCTGGGGGAAATGGGCTCACGGTCGATGCGTCTTATGGGAAGGGGATTTTGTTTTATCGGCAGTCTTTTCTTTCGAAAAACTTTAAGGGTGGAAATTAAATATCTTAATGATTGAAGCTTCTTTATATCAAAGACCCTTTCCAGTTTCAGATTATTAAGTCTTCTGGAAAATGCATCTGCCTTTTCCTCAAAAATCTCCTGCGCCTCCTTTATCTTACTAAATCCCCCATTAAGTGATGATTCACCTTTTAGTGCTATTCGATCTCTCAGGATTTTGTTTGCGATCCTAAAGTTGTTTCTTACATGCTTTTTCAAATCTTTTAACGATGCAAGCTTCGCCTTAAGAATCCTTTGCTGGATTATTGTGTCTTCCCCATTGGAAATCTTTTCCTCCATTCTGTCTAAAAGCTTTTCTATAGACTCAATCGAGTTTACAAACTCACTTAGGGCTTTTGGCTGATGGAGAGAACCTGACAGTATCTTCTTAGCCAGTGCGGACCTTTTTGGGGTTGCTATTGGTGGTAGTGGTTTTAGAAAGTGTTTTTGGAAGGTTTGGTTATTTCTATCAGCCTTAATTGCATCGGCAATATTGACCAGGCAGCTAAACTGGAATACGAATACAAAAGACATAATGAAAGCAATAAATCTAAACTTGCTTTTGTTCTTCCTGAATTTTACAAACATTGTTTTCCCCTCACTTAGTTTGACTGAAAAATATTTGTGTAAAGGTAGCAAAGCACCGTTCCTGCTGAAGCGGTGATCTCCATCACCTTTTCTTATTCAAACAAAAAGGCTGCTAAGTGAATTCGTTCTTCACTTAAGCAGCCTTTTTTCATTGGATATACAGCCTTCACTTTAACCTCAGCATCAACAAGGTTTGGGCTTTTCAATCACCGATCTTCGACTGTTTTTCTATGTCTGCATAAATACAAATTGAGGGAACATTAATACACTCAATTAATGTTTGTCAAGAAAAATAAGAATAAATCTGGGGTTAAACGGAGACCCCTTTTCCACTTTTGTTTTAGTGTGAGAACCGAAACCATTGGAGCGACTAATACAAAGGGAAACCAACCATTGGATCTGGACACTGACTCGCCCACACTTGCTCTATCGTCACAGGTTCTCTCTCATCAGCTTGCTCTTGAGTTCCATACAAGGATCCTATGAGGATAATGGTAACAAAAACACTAATTATAATTGTGAGTTTTTTCATCTTTCTCCCCTCCTATTTAAGGTTCGTATTGTCAAAACTAAACCACAGAGAACACAGAGAATTATCTAAACATAAATAAGTTAGATGATTTTTTTTCTCTTCACCTCTGTGCCCCCCTGATTAAATCATTCTTTGCTGTCTATTACTGCTTCCACTTTCCATTTATTCAATAAACCAGCCTTTCAACCCTTTCCCTTGCTCTCCTTCATGGTGAACTCAGTTTAAAGGAAATGCTTCTTGATCTGCAAAAACCAATGAGTTCACAGAGTTTTTAAACATAATTTCTCTCTGTGGTCTCTGTGGTTGAATGTTTTTCATCTTGCTCCCCTCCTATTTAAGGTTTATAAATTATTCCTCAATCTCACATTCATTCCAACCCAATCCGTGCATTCTATCTCATCTAAGATTGGGCAATCTTTATAGAAAGTAGTTACCAACAACTGAAAACTGTTGTGCATACAAACAAAAACCTGAGGGGAAATATTAGGTGTGCAAAGGTAGAGAGGAAGTTTTTCAAAAACTCTTTCTTATCTTGATCTTCCAGAAAGATGTTCTCACTCTCATTAGCCAGACATGTAACTTGGTAATAAGAATTTGGATACTGATTTTGAGTTTTAACATAGGATAAGAAGATGATGTGTCAAGATTTAACCCAGAATTTGCAGTAGACATCTACTACGGCTTGAGAATCCATGCTGCAACGCTTGTTTCGCGATTTTACTCCTCAACATATCTATGGATATGCCCTCGTTGTAAAATCGCTCCAACTGCACGTTTCGCCGCGGTTTTCTGCGCCTCGCTACGACACCTACTGCAAAATCTGGGTTTAAAGGAAAGGAACTGACATGTCAGAAGCGATCAAAGGTTTAAAACCAAAAAAACTGTGGAGGTTATTTGCACAAATATCCAGTATCCCACACGGATCGAAAAATGAAGCAGCGCTTGCTGCCCACCTGCGTGAAGTGGCTGAGAAGGCTGGGTTTGTCGTTAAAAAGGATGATACTGGCAATTTGTGCGTTTCCGTACCTGCAACAACAGGAT
>WTBG01000174.1 GCA_013139225.1 Deltaproteobacteria bacterium | reverse complement strand
TCAAGGGCACGATTAATCGAGTGGATCATCCTTGAAGACTATGGGGTTAAAGTTGCCAGAGATAATGGGATTCCCCTGGAAGTCATTGAGGCATATGCATTTCCCCCGGCTATAAGATACTAATATAAAATATTTATTATCCTGTCCCTTGCATTTCTGCTGCGCATACAATCCGGGTTCCCCACCTGTTAATTTTCCAAATCATCCTTTAACCCAGAATTTGCAGTAGCCATCTACTACGGCTTGTAAATCCTTGCTGCAACGCTTGTTTATTGCTTTGAAACCCCCGTGCTTCTCACGGGGTCGCAAAGGGAAACTATCGGCACTTGCGTGCCTTATTTGTTTCACCCTTCGGATGAAACAAAACTACCCGTTGCACGTGTAGTCGTTTGCGACACGATTTTACTCCTCAACATATCTATAGATATGCCTTCGTCGCAAAATCGCTCCAACTGCACGTTTCGCTACGGTTTTCTGCGCCTCGTTACGATACCTACTGCAAAATCTGGGTTAGAAGAAAAGATTACAAGCAAAAGGTAATCACAAAACATCACTTAAAATCAAGCAAATTTTTAACCAATGATATACTCAAACTCCATACAATTCAAGAATTAAAATGATACCCACCTACTACAATTAAGATAAAGGAATTTAATCTTGACTTGTCAATTCCGGTATAATATATAAATCTCAAACTACGCGCCACAGTGTGAACAGCTAAAGTATCTTTTCGCTTTAAGGAGAAAAAATGGAAATCAAGACAGTCAAAATGGAGATACCTGGTGAGGCTAACATCATCATAGGACAATCTCATTTCATTAAGACTGCTGAGGATCTCTATGAGATTGTGGTCAACTCAGTTCCCCATGCAAAATTCGGTATCGCTTTTTGCGAGGCTTCAGGACCCTGCTTAATCAGGGCAGAAGGAAATGATGAAGAATTGAAAGAAACCGCTATTAAAAATGCAAACGCCCTTGCATCTGGACACAGTTTTGTTCTCTTGTTAAAAGATGCTTTCCCTATCAATATATTAAATGCTATCAAACAGTGTCCCGAAGTATGTTCTATCTATTGTGCAACGGCTAATCCTGTAGAAGCAATTGTAGCTGAAACAGAACAGGGCAGGGGAATACTCGGTGTAATTGACGGATTTAAACCCAAGGGGATAGAATCTGCAAGTGATATAGATAAGAGAAAAGATTTTCTAAGAAAGATTGGGTACAAGTTATAAGGAGATACTTTTAGAAATTATAATTAATATTAAGGATTAATGAGTTAAAATATCCGTGGAACTTTCCTCGGAGTAAAACCCTTTTTTCCCCTTTTCCTCACTACCCTCTTCTGCCTTTTCTTTCATAAAAGATTGAGGATCTTCAATGACAAGAGCTTCCTTCAAAACTTCATCCATATGATCTACAGGGGTTACTTTCAAGACCTTAAGAATCTTCGCCGGAATTTCTTTAATATCTTTCTCATTGTCCTTTGGAATGAGGACACGCCCAATATTTCCCCTGTGCGCAGCTAAAATCTTCTCTTTTAACCCACCAATAGGAAGCACTCTTCCCCGCAAAGTGATTTCACCAGTCATGGCAACATCTCTGTGTACTGGTTTTCCGATCAGCGCAGAGACAATTGAAGTAGTAATAGCAATTCCTGCGGAAGGTCCATCCTTCGGCACTGCCCCTTCTGGAACATGAATATGAAGATCTATCTTTTGGTAAAACTCCTTTTCCAATCCCAGCTTTTCTGCTCGAGATCTTACATAACTCAACGCTGCCTGTGCCGATTCCTGCATTACATCACCCAGTTTCCCTGTGGTAAACAACTTCCCCTTCCCGGGCATGGTAGCCACTTCTATAGTCAAGAGCTCTCCTCCTACTTCTGTCCAGGCAAGACCGGTAGTAATACCTATTTCATCCTTTTTCTCCTTCTCTCCAAAACGGTATTTGTAAACACCAAGGTACTTTGCAACCACCTTCGAACTTATCCGGATATAAGTCTCGCTCCCGTTTTTTACTACTTCCTTGGCAACTTTTCTACAAACAGAAGCAATTTCCCTTTCAAGATTTCTTACCCCCGCTTCTTTTGTGTATCTTTGAATAATAGTTAAAATGGCATTATCAGCAAAAGCAATATTCTTGTCGGTTAATCCATTCGTCTTGATCTGCTTAGGGACTAAAAACAATTTGGCTATGTGCATTTTTTCCCATTCGGTATAGCCAGAAATGCGAATAATTTCCATGCGGTCCTGGAGTGGAAGCGGAATTTGATAAAGGGTATTAGCTGTAGTAATAAACATTGCGTCCGAAAGATCATAGTCCACATCAACATAATGATCATTAAAGGTATTGTTCTGCTCCGGATCCAACACCTCTAACAGTGCCGAAGAAGGGTCTCCCCTAAAATCAGTGCTCATCTTGTCAACCTCATCCAGGAGAAACACAGGATTATTTGAACCAGCTTTCTTTAAACACTGCAGTATCTTACCAGGCAAGGCTCCTATATAGGTGCGACGATGCCCCCTGATTTCAGCCTCATCACGCACTCCACCCAGGCTTAGACGCACAAAATTTCTCCTTGTGGCGCGGGCAATTGATTTCGCCAGTGAAGTCTTTCCAACTCCCGCCGGACCTACAAAGCAGAGAATAGGGCCTTTTATCTTATTAACCAATTTTTGCACAGACAGATATTCTAAGATTCGCTCCTTAACCTTTTCCAGAGCATAGTGATCCTCATCCAAAATTTGTTGTGCCTCTTCAATATCTAATCGAGTTTCGGTACGTTCATGCCAGGGCAATGAGATCACCCAATCAATATAATTGCGCACTACAGTGACTTCAGCAGACATAGGAGGCATCATCTTGAGCTTTTTAAGTTCTTTCATCACCTTAGTGGTTGCTTCTTCTGACATTTTCTTTTTCTTAATTTTCCCTTCAAGTTCCTTGAGCTCACTAGTATGATCATCCTTATCACCCATTTCTTTTTGGATTGCCCTCATCTGCTCCGTCAGGTAATAATCTTTCTGTGTTTTTTCCATCTGTTTTTTGACACGATTCCTTATCTTTTTCTCAATATTTAAGATCTCAATTTCTGAACGCATCAAAGCATAAACTTTCTCCAGCCTTTCCGTGGAATCAATGATCTCCAAAATTGATTGTTTTTCATCCAATTTCACGGTTAGGTGGGCAGCGATTGCATCGGCAAGATGAGAAGGGTCATTCAAGTTTGAGACAGAAGCTACCACTTCAGGAGAAATGCGCTTGTTAAGCTTAACGTAGGTTTCAAAAGCAGGAGGTATACTTCTCATAAGGGCTTTCGTTTCTGTATTAATTTTCTCCAGTTCTTTAATTTCTTCAACAGCAACTAAAAAAAGATCCTGGCTTGATAAAAACTCCTTGATCTTCGACCTTCTCTTCCCCTCCACTAAGATCTTGACACTATTATCTGGCAACCGTATCAATTGAATGATGGTTCCCAAAGTACCTATGGTATAAATATCGTTGGGTGTAGGGTCATCAATTTTAGCATCCCTCTGAGTAGCTAACAAGATCTGCTTCTCTTTCCCCAAAGCTTCTTCTAAGGCATTGATCGATTTCTGCCTTCCCACAAAGAGAGGCAGCACCATGTGAGGAAAAACGACAATATCCCTGAGTGGCAGTAAAGGATACACGTGTTTGCCCTCTGATGCATCTGCATTTTTATTCATTTTATTAGATTTAAATATCAAGGACTATCTCCTTCTAAACTTATGCAGATTTTGTTTTGTTCTCATAGAGTATTAATGGCTTTTCTCTCTTTAAAATCACATCCTCGCTAACAATACACTCCTTAACATTCTCCTGAGAAGGAATATCATACATGATGTCTAACATCACATCTTCCAGGATTGCTCTTAAGCCCCGTGCCCCCGACTTCCGATTAATTGCTTCTTTTGCTACTGCCCACAATGCATCCTGCTGAAACTTAAGCTTTACATTTTCAAATTCAAAAATCTTTGTGTATTGCTTTACCAAAGCATTCTTGGGCTTGAACATAATATCTACCAGGGCCTCTTCGCTAAGCTCATCCAAGGTAGCTATTACCGGAAGTCTTCCTACAAATTCAGGAATCAACCCATATTTGAGCAGATCTTCGGGCCGAATACTTTTTAGGATTTCACCAATCTTCCTTTCTTTCCTGTGTTTTATATCAGCACCAAAACCTATAGTTTTTTCATTAATCCTTTGTTGAATAATATTTTCCAGTCCGTTAAATGCTCCACCGCAAATGAATAAAATGTTGGTGGTGTCAACCTGAAGAAATTCCTGCTGAGGATGTTTTCTCCCACCCTTGGGAGGAATATTGGCTACCGTTCCCTCAATAATCTTAAGAAGTGCCTGCTGAACACCTTCTCCTGAAACATCACGGGTGATAGAAGGGGTATCCGATTTCCGGGAAATCTTGTCAATCTCATCTATATAAACAAT
>WTBG01000293.1 GCA_013139225.1 Deltaproteobacteria bacterium | reverse complement strand
AATCATCACTGCTGGAGATTTAAGAAGAGCCATGTAGAAAGAAGATGATTTTCTTAATCATAAGGCTGGTGCAATAATGACAAAGGGTCCTAAAACCATTGCAAAGGGTGACTTGGCAGCTAAGGCTTTACACATAATGGAGGAGTTCTCAATCACTTCACTTTTTGTCCTGACAGAAGATGGTAGTCAAAAACACATTGGTATTATCCACATGCACGATCTATTAAAAGCTGGGGTGGTATGAAAAAGTTGAACAGGGAGAAGCTTAAACCAATTAAGCTCCTCATTCTAGATGTTGATGGGGTCCTAACGGATGGAAAAATATTGTATACTGATAGAGGGGAAGAAATCAAAGCTTTTGATGTGAAAGATGGTCATGGAATCAAACTCCTGATACGCTCCGGAACGGAGGTAGCTCTTATAACCGGAAGAGAATCTGAGGTGGTTTTGCATCGGGCGCGGGATTTGGGTATTGAACAGGTCTATCAGAAAGTGACGAACAAAATAGAGGTTTATGAAAAAATACTAAAGGAGAAAAAGCTTAACGATAGGAATGTTGGATTTATAGGAGATGATCTTATAGATATGCCAGTACTAAGAAGGGTTGGTTTCTCAGCAACAGTATTGGATGCAATTGCGGAGGTAAAGGAGGTTGTTGATTACACTGCCAGTAGAAAGGGAGGAGAAGGAGCGGTAAGAGAAATCTGCGAACTCTTACTGAAGGCCCAAAATAAGTGGGAGGAGGTAACTGATAGGTACCGGAAAAATTGAAGTTAACCTATAATAAATAGATTAGCACTTAAAAGGATACAGAGGACCACTACCATTTGGAGTTTTTATGAAGAAAGTAAAATTCGTCTTGATAGCAATTGCTTCCCTCACTCTTATTCTGGTCATGGTAGCGCTAGTACGTAACTCCCTCGTTTCGCATGACTCCATACGTTTGGATAGTTTACCCCCTAAAGGGGTAGATATGCAAATTGGCGACATCCACTATGAACAGACTGATAAGAATGCATCAAAAGAGTGGGAACTCAATGCAAAATCTGCTCAGTATTTTAAGGGTGAAAACAAGATTGTACTGCAGTCAATAGAATTAACCTTCTTCTCTGGTGAAGGAAAGGTTTACAAACTGACTGCTGATGAAGGGGAACTCTACACAGATTCGAAGGATGTTAAAGTGTCCGGCAATGTTATTGTGTTAACCGAAGAAGGATATCATGTCCAAGCGGATTCCTTTAAGTATAATGCAGAAGAGAGGAAAATTTTCACAAACGACAGGGTTCATCTTAGTGGTAAGGAGCTGGTCATGACTGGAAAGGGGATGGTCGTCGATTTGGAAACAGAAAAGTTGTATATATTAGAGGGGGTTAAGGCATTGGAGAAAAAATGATCTTGAGATTTTTAACAATAAGTATCATGGTAATGACCTTGCCCTTTATCACTTCCTCTGCAATAGCTAAAATGGCAGCTCAAGTTGCAGTGCTCCCTTTTGAGATATATAGTGGTGAGGGTACGGAATACCTTGGGGATACCATAGCTAGCGAACTATCTTCTCAGATTGGTGAGGAGGAACAGATTGCGATTATAAAACAAGCAGACGTTAAGAATGTGCTGGACAGTGGATTACCTCATAACTTCAATGAAGTTACGTTAAGAAGAATCTCTGAAAAACTGGAGGCACATTTTCTGGTGCTTGGAAGCTTGACCAGAATTGGCGATAATCTAAGCCTGGATGTTTATGTCTTTAACCCTTCAGGTTCTCCTCCTTTTTCTAAAGATTTTACTGAAAGCAAAGAACTAAATTCCCTCATTGAGAAAATGGCCAGGAAAATCAATGCAAAAGTTCTGCTAATGTCTAGCACCTATCCTGAACTTCAAGAACCGGAATTGATAGAGGATCAAGCCATAGAGAAAGCAAAAGAGGTAAAACTTGCCATGGATATCCAGCCATCTACTTCAACTACTATTCAAATAGAGGAAGAAGGAGAAGCAGTTGGCCAGGTATTGCCTGAGGGACAGGTGCTAGAAGAAACCCTGGTGGAACAGATTCCAGAAGCTGAAGTTCCCACTTCTTCTTCCCCCTTCGATTCTGACAGACCCGTTAAGATTACTTCTAAAAGTTTGGAGGCTGATAACAAAAGAAATGAAGTAACCTTCAAGGAGAATGTAGTAGCTAAACAAGGGGATATGGTCATCTTTTCGGACATTATGAAAGTGAAGTACAAGACTAAAGGAGGTATCCAAAGAATTGAAGCTATTGGAAATGTCAAAATGAAGCAGGAGGATAGAATCGCTACGGGTGAAAAGATTGTGTTCTATAACCCTGAGCAAAAAATTGTGATGACAGGAAATCCCAGAATCTGGCAGGACGACAACCTTATTTCATGTGACAAAGTGACCGTTTTACTAAAAGAAGACAAGATTTTCTTCGAAGGAAAAGTAGATTCTACTATCTATCCTAAGAGTGTAAAGGAGAGTAAGAAGATAAAAGACAAGCAGGTAGAAGAGATAACACCTCCACCTGAACCGAAAGTTAGAGATAAGAAAACTGAGGAAAAAGAAGAACCCGCCCCAAAGGAAAAGGTGTCTCTTGAGAGTGCTCAAAGCGTGGAAAAAGAAGCTATCCAACAGTTTATATCAGCCTGGAAGCACAATTGGGAAAGCAAAGATCTAAAAAACTATATGAAGTGCTACTCCAAAGAGTTTTCCTCGAGGGGGATGGATTGGGATCGATGGAAAACCTATAAAAAACGCCTTAATAATAGATACCATGGAATTTCACTGGTGTTTAATGATCTACACATTGTTTTGGAAGATAATCAGGCAAAAGTAAATTTCGAGCAGTATTACCAATCTGACAAGTATTCTGATCATGGGATGAAGTCGCTGATACTAAAAAAGGAAAACGGGGTTTGGAAGATTTTTGCTGAACAGTGGGATTCATTATGATAACATCTTGGAAATGTTACAGATTACTGAAGTTAGAAATATTTTTTGGTGGTTATCAAACTTGCCTCGTTCACATCTTTCCACTCAAAAACAGGGGCTATAAAGCCAGGGGAAATGCAAAAGCTTGAGGTAAAGGGATTTACTAAATCATTTGGTAATAGGAAGGTGGTTGATGCCCTGAGCTTGGATGTAAAAACAGGAGAAGTTGTGGGTTTGCTGGGTCCCAATGGTGCTGGGAAGACCACTACTTTTTATATGATTGCAGGGTTGTACAAACCCGATGCGGGTAATGTTTACTTTAATGGGGATGATATTACGGAATGTCCCATGTATTTAAGGGCCCGCAGAGGGATTAGTTATCTTCCGCAAGAAGCATCCGTATTTAGAAAACTAACCGTAGAAGAAAATATTTTAGCTATTCTGCAAACGCTTGATGTTAGTAAGGATGAAATGCAAGAGAGGTTAGACAGGCTTTTAAAAGATCTAGGAATTTCCTCTCTAGCGAAGAGTAAGGCCTATGTTCTCTCGGGTGGAGAAAGGCGAAGGTTGGAAATTACAAGAGCCCTGGTTACATCCCCCCTCTTCCTTCTGTTTGATGAGCCTTTTACAGGTATTGATCCTATTGCTGTCAGTGACATACAAAATATTATCGACAAGTTAAGACAGAGAGGTATCGGTATTCTAATCTCTGATCATAACGTGAGAGAAACTTTGGGAGTGTGTGACAGGGCTTATATCATATCACAAGGTAGAATCCTGGAACATGGCAATGCTCAAGATATCATCAACAGTCCTAAAGCAAGGGAAGTCTATTTAGGAGAAGGTTTTCGTCTATGAGATTTTCAAACTCATGACCATTGATTGGATATAATACCAACTCCCCACGCAACCGGGGAAAATTGAATCGGGAGGATGTTAAGATGGGAGATATTTCGGTTACTTTCAGGCATTTAGAAGCAACCAACTCATTGAGGGAATATGTGATTGAGAAGCTATCCAGAGCAAAGAAGCATTTTGGTGATCAAAATGAGATCAATGTCGTTCGCTCTTCGGAGAAACACAGGTATACAGCAGAAATTATACTCAAAGCTGGTAAAATAACTGCCAATGCTAGAGAAGAAACAGACGATATGTATTCTGCCATAGATTTGGCTGTTGATAAAGTAGATCGACAAATGAAAAAGCATAAAGAGAAGCTAAAAAGTCATAAGGTCAATGTCAAACCTCAGAAAGAAGCCAGTCGTTATGATACCTTACCTTCAGAAAGAGCAGGAGAAAGCCAACAACCCAAAATCATCAAGACAGAAAATGTCTTTGCCAAACCAATGTCTTTGGAAGAAGCCGTCGATCAGTTGAGTTTGCTAAATAGTGACTTTTTAGTTTTTATTAATGATTCTAACAGGAAAGTCAACGTCATCTATTATAGAAAAGATGGTGATTATGGACTTATTGAACCTGAAATATAAAATAATCCAACCTTGAAAAGCCATGAAAATTACCGATATTTTAGACCAGAGCTTAATTATAGCGGATCTAACCTCCAAAACCAAAAAGAATGTTTTGGAAGAATTGGTGTCACATCTTGCTAAGTGTGAAGGAAAAGTAGATGAAGACGAGCTTTTAAAAGTTCTTCTGGAGAGAGAAAAATTAGGCAGCACGGGAATTAATGATGGTGTAGCAGTTCCTCATGGGAAATTAAAGAACATTGATAGGCTGCTAGCCGTTTTTGGGAGGAGCAGAGAGGGTGTGGATTTTGGTGCTCTGGATAATAAGCCGAGCCATCTCTTTTTTCTTCTGGTAGCACCTGAAAGTTCGGCAGGAACTCATCTGAAAGCACTGGCTAGAATTTCTCGCATAGCACAAAATGAGATGTTTAGAAAAAGGTGCATGAAAGCAAACACTAAAGAAGATCTTTTCCAGCTCATTTTGGAAGAGGACGAAAAATATTAAGAGTTGATTGTTTTTATGCTACCTTTTGATGTGATGGATTTGGTAGTTCTTATGTGAAGGACTCACCTTTGTAATCTGTTCTGCGTCAATGATCTTTCCTTCCTTGTTTCCTGGATGATGGTTACGGTATTGATGTTATGCGAAATATAACGATCATAATCATTACAGGGTTGTCTGGTTCAGGTAAAAGCACAGCGATACGCGCTCTGGAAGACATTGGCTTCTTCTGTGTAGATAACTTGCCCCCTGCCTTGCTGCCGAAATTCATAGAACTATGCAAGGCTTCCTCTGGTGAATTTTCTAAGATCGCTATGGTGATGGATGTAAGAGGGGGAACTTTTCTAAAAGAGTACCCTAATATCTTAAGGGATCTCCGGGAGAAAGGTCAAAAAATTAAAATTTTATTTTTAGAATCTAGTGATGAGGTACTGGTAAGGCGTTTTAAGGAGACTCGACGCCAACACCCACTTGAGAAAAAAGGATCTGTTCTAGAGGGGATAAAGGAAGAACGGGATAAGCTGTCAGGACTCAGGATGCATGCCAGCGAGATCATGGATTCCTCAAGCTTTACGGTTCATCAATTAAGGGAGTTGATTACACAGTTCTTTTCTGAGTTTGCTGAGGAAAGGAGGATGACAATCATTCTTACCTCATTTGGATACAAGTTTGGTATACCCTATGATGTGGACTTGGTTATGGATGTTAGATTTTTACCCAACCCTTTCTTTGTCAGTGAACTCCGGAACCTTTCTGGGAATGATGAGAGAGTTTATAAGTATGTGATGAAAAATGAGGTCGCAGAAAGTTTCCGGAAGAAATTTATTGCGCTAATCAATTTTTTGATTCCTCAGTATGAAAAAGAAGGGAAGACCTATTTCAATATGGGGGTGGGGTGCACAGGTGGTCAACACCGATCAGTTGCAGTAATCAACTGTTTGGAAAAGCATCTCTCGAAGAAAAAGTATCCATTGAGAATCGTTCATAGAGACATTGAAAAAACCTAATTGTTTATAAGGAGTATTCGTATGGTAGGAGTCATCATTGTTGCTCACTTGAAGTTGTCAGAAGAATTACTTAAAGCTGCTAGGATTATTAGCAACAGCAATCTTGATAATTTTAAAGCTGTTTCCATTAATCTCAATGATAACCCTGACCAGGCCAGAGAGAAAATTCTAGCTGCTGTTAAAAGCATCGATAAGGACGACGGTGTTTTAATCCTGGTTGATATGTTTGGTGGTACACCTTCTAATCTAAGCTTATCTCTCCTTGAAAAAGGAAAAACTGAGATAGTAACAGGAGCAAATCTTCCTATGATCGTTGAAGCTGCATACAGCAGTCAAAATGTTCCTTTAAGTAAATTGGTGGATATTCTTATATCTGGTGGTCAGGGGGGGATTCGCTCTGCCGGTGAAATCTTAGAAAGAAAAGTAGTAGAGAATAAGGAATCTTGATGTGTATCCAGAAAGTCACGATTCGCTACCGACAAGATGCTTTAAAGTTGAGGAGATGATACCGGATGATTTAAAAGAGGTTTTAGAAATTGAGCAGCTTGCATTTCCTACCCCTTGGTCGAAAAACCTCTTTCTGAGGGAACTTCACTCTGACCTCTCAAAAATTATCCTAGCAAAATCTGATGCCTTTGAAAAACGAAGAGTCTTGGGGTACATTTGCATTTGGCTTGCCAGTGGGGAAGTCCACATTTTAAATCTTGCCTGCCATCCTAATTTTAGGAGGTGTGGGATTGCAACGAGCTTATTAGAACACAGCTTATTTTTCTCTTTTAAGAGAGGTGTGAGGAAAGCTTTTTTAGATGTAAGAGGATCGAATAAGGAAGCATTAGCTCTCTACAAAAAATATGGATTTAAGCAGATAGGAGTTAGAAAAGGATATTACTCGGATACCCGAGAAGATGCTGTTGTTATGGTACTGGAGATGGAATCCAAAACGCTCTTGGAAAAATTATTTTGTAAGTCCCAGACAATTAATAGGGAATGATTCATGGCAAGGGTTATTTTTAATCGAAAGATTTCTTCAGACTATTATCGGATGAGGATTCTTTGTCCTGAAATAGCTTCCAGGGCGAAACCGGGTCAATTCATTATGGTGAGAATAACCGAACTCCTTGATCCTTTACTGCGTCGTCCTTTCGGAATTCATAGATTATGTCATGAAAGGGATAAACACACAGATAATAACAGCCCATCCTGTATTGAGATTCTATATAAAATTGTAGGAAAGGGAACGATCGTTCTGTCCGAGAAGAAAAAGGGTGAGGGGATTGATCTGATGGGTCCATTGGGCAATGGTTTTTATTTAGAACAAAATATTGAAACAGCTGTCATAGTGGCGGGGGGAATTGGCGTTGCACCCCTCTTCTCTTTGGCCCAGGTGCTAAAAGGGGTTAAGGGCAAAAACACTTCTAGAGATAAACTCACCATTTTTATCGGTGGCGAGAACAGGAAGGATATCCTTTGCCTTAACGACTTTAAAAAAATAGGGGCCCGGGTGGTAGTTAGCACAATAGATGGGAGTTTAGGTACTAAAGGGTTGGTTACGGATCTACTTGTGAATTTCTTAAGGAAGCACTCTCCTTTAGAGACCAAAAATCTTAAGCTGTTTGGCTGTGGGCCTTTACCCATGCTTAGAACATTATCAGAGATTGCGTTTTATAAAAATATTCCCTGTCAGGTTTCGTTAGAGAGTAGAATGGCTTGTGGAGTAGGGGCGTGTCAGGGATGTGCCGTTCCAACAGAAATAAATAAAGAAGGAGACAGAGTAGTCCTTTATCAAAGAGCATGTAAAGAAGGGCCTGTTTTTGACAGCACTATCATCTTTTGGGATTACAAGAGCATTTTATTGAAGGTATAGTGTGGGTTAAATAGCACCTTACAAGGTTTAACCTATGAAACAACTGCATAAAAAGATTGATCTTTCGGTTGATATCGGTGGCCTAAAAATGAGGAATCCGGTAATGGCTGCTTCTGGCACTTTCGGGTATGGAGAGGAATATGAGGAGCATGTTCCTATTGACCATCTGGGGGCTTTGATTACCAAGGGAATATCTCTTAAGCCACATTCAGGAAATCCCCCCCCCCGTCTGGTTGAAACAACAGGGGGTATGCTCAATGCTATCGGCTTGCAGAACATCGGCGTTAAAGCACTGATTAAAGAGAAAATTCCCAACCTTATGAAGTTTGGCACACCCATTATTGTCAACGTCTTTGGTTCTACACTTAGAGAATATGGAGAAGTTGCTAGAATCTTAGACGGCATCGATGCCATCAAAGGTCTGGAAGTAAACATTTCCTGTCCCAATATAAAAAGGGGTGGAATCTCCTTTGGCACGGATCCTAGACAAGTCTTTAAAGTGGTGAGCAAGATCAGAAAAGCATCTGCACTGCCTATTATGGTAAAGCTCTCTCCTAATGTTACAGACATTACAACAATTGCACGAAGCGCAGAGGAAGCAGGTGCAGATGTGCTCTCTCTTATTAATACCCTGACTGGGATGGCTGTTGATGTAGATAACAGGATCCCCAAACTGGGGAACATTACCGGTGGGCTGTCCGGCCCTGCTATTAAACCCATTGCCCTACGCATGGTTTGGGAAGTTTACAACAAAGTAAACATTCCTATTGTAGGAATAGGAGGTATTTTCAATACCTATGATGCCTTGGAATTTATTATTGTGGGAGCTTCAGCAATTCAGATTGGAACAGCACATTTTATAAATCCCAGCGTAGCCATGGAAGTGATTAACGGTTTGGAAAATTATCTGAGAGATAACCATATTGGTACCATTCAAGATTTGGTAGGTAGTTTAGAAACACCCACCTTTTCAATATTATGAAGAAGAAACTAAAGAGGAAGAGAAAAAGGGAACTCTTGTTGGGGAAGGTTAAAATAGGTGGTAATGCACCTGTCTCAGTCCAGTCGATGACTACAACTGATACCAGAGATGTCTCCTCAACCACTAGACAAATTCGTCGTTTAGAAAAGGCAGGCTGCGAGATTGTAAGGGTTGCAGTGCCTGACATGAAAGCAGCTAAAAACCTTTCTTCCATTAAGCAGGCGATTTCTGTCCCCCTGGTAGCAGATATCCATTTTGATTATAAACTTGCTCTTGAAGCTGTCAAACAGGGGGTTGACAGTCTAAGGATAAATCCTGGTAATATTGCGAGCAGGGAAAAGCTGAAGATGATAATAGACGCAACTAAAGAAAGAAAGATTCCCATTAGAATTGGAGTGAACGCTGGTTCTCTTGAAAAAAGACTTTTGAAAAAATATGGGAGACCAACTCCCGAAGCCATGGTGGATAGTGCCATGAGCCATATTAAGATTTTAGAAAGATTAAGATTCTTTGATATAAAAATTTCTCTTAAATCGTCAAATATCCTGGATACTATTGAAGCCTACCGTTTAATCCACAAGAAGGTAGACTATCCTCTGCATCTGGGCATTACTGCAGCAGGCCCTCCCTTCTCAGGTGCCATTAAATCGTCCATCGGTCTTGGGATCCTGTTAGCGGATGGCATTGGAGACACCATTAGAGTCTCTTTAACTGGGAGTCCGCTTAAGGAAGTGAAGGTAGGGTATGAGATTCTTAAAGCGCTTGAGCTTCGTCGAAAAGGTCCAGAGATTATAAGCTGCCCTACCTGCGGACGTTGTGAAATCAATATCCTCAAAATGGTGCGTGAAATAGAAAAGGAGATACCCACTCTTCCCAGCAATCTTAAGATTGCGGTGATGGGGTGCGTAGTAAACGGACCGGGGGAAGCAAGAGAGGCGGATGTTGGCGTGGC
This sequence comes from Deltaproteobacteria bacterium, assembly GCA_013139225.1. Taxonomy (GTDB): domain Bacteria; phylum Desulfobacterota; class WTBG01; order WTBG01; family WTBG01; genus WTBG01. The sequence goes on along the minus strand of WTBG01000293.1, from coordinate 325 downwards.
TGGTGGACGAGGTGTGGGCATCTTATTTAAAAAGGGAAAAGTTGTGAGAAAGCTCAAAGAAGATAAGCTAATAAAAGCTTTAATAAAAGAGGCACGATCGATGTAATATTCCCCTTATTTGTATCTAGGTTGGAAGTTCAGATTTGTTTCGTGCTTCGCACTTCGGATTTCTAATTTTGGATCTGATACGTCTGTTCGTTACTCTATATCAACTTTTTTTATGAAAGAACCAATATTCTAGAAAGGATTTAATCATGCGTTATTCTCAGATGTTGATACCTACACTCAAGGAGGACCCGAGTGAAGCTGAAGTTTTAAGCCATAA
>WTBG01000012.1 GCA_013139225.1 Deltaproteobacteria bacterium | reverse complement strand
ATATTCATTTTTACCCCCTTTTATTAAATAACACTTACCTTGAAGAAACCCTGTTTTTCATTGCTAACCGTTTTGCAGATTCCACTTTCCTACGCTTTTTAATACTTGGTTTCTCATAATAGCGTCTCTTTCGTACCTCGGCAAAAATACCATCCCTTATACATTTTCGCTTAAACTTTCTTAGAGTGATTTCAAACGGTTCATCTTCGTAAACTCTCACAACAGTCAATTCCAATCCCCCCTTCCTATGTCCTGCAGATAGTTTTTAGACTTCGACTTAGCGTTAGAGTGCTCTTTCTTCTCTTGTTGGGAAGAAAGTTGCCGAAACAACAATGCATCCATTATTGTAGTGTGCAACTTGTTAAGGAGTGCGTTTATTGGTAGTTGTTTATTAATACTAAACCTCTTATATTATAATAAATATTTTCATTTGTCAAATTAATTTGAAAATCGAACTATTCATTGAATTTACTGACATAACCATCTATTACTACCTCTCCATAATGGAGTCCCTGTTGCAGGGTCTCTCAGCTCTATGGTTTCGCCATCAATGGTAATAGATACAGCAATATTACGTTGAACATCATTATACTCTACAGTATGACCAGCAACTTCAATTATGTCCCCAACCAAAGGACGGGATACATTCTTTCAGTCCCAGAACCACAGGGGGCCTAATCCGTAGATTATTACTTCCTCATCGGGTCCAATTACCATTTCTCTTCCACCGTAGCCGACACTTATAACCTCTCCAGTATAAATGAATTTTTAATACTAATGATAAATTTTCTCTTTGTGGATCAGGAAATAAGAATAGCAAAAATTGAAAAAAGATAATTGTCAATTATAAATCATAGGTTCATGCTAATCATCGAGCTAATTTCATATGATCTATAAAGCCATTATAGCTTTTGCATATCTTCAATATCACAGAATATCCCATGGGTAAAGTATAAGGTAATCTCGAATGATGATGATTGCTTGGCATCTTGGGGCAATTGATAAAATGAGAGGTTTAATGTACAGTACTAGTCACTATATGGACACTGAGCAAAAGAAAGAGATTAGAGAAATCTCTAACCCCTTAATTCAACTGGTGATCCCAACGGGAGTCGAACCCGTGTTTTCGGCGTGAGAGGCCGATGTCCTAGGCCACTAGACGATGGGACCAAACAAAATTCGCTTCGCTCACAATTAGAATAAAGATATACTGGAGTACTGGAATAATGGAATATTCCTGCGCTTTAGAAAGATTGAAAATTGGCTGGGGGAGGAGGATTCGAACCCCCGTAGTGAGAGCCAGAGTCTCATGTCCTGCCCCTGGACGATCCCCCAAGCTATCTTGAAGATAAAATAAATTAATTTAATAGTCAAGAATTATCTATAAAAGATAAATTATGATAATAACATCTTACAATTTCTTGACCTCCCATATTAATTCCGATATACTTCTTTATCGAAAATCATTTAGGAACAAAAGGTATTTCGAATGAGACGTGAAATTCAAAATCTGAATATGATAGATGTAATTCTCATGCCAGTTAGACAATTGGGGCACATTTCTATTGAGTTTATTCGCGGTCTTGGAAAATCCGTCATATTTCTATTTAGGGCAATTCTACTTGCTTTTATACCTCCCTATAAGCTCTACAGGGTCATTAAACAGATTCGTTTTATGGGCGTTAATTCAACCTTTATTGTTATTTTAACAGGCATTTTTACTGGTATGGTTCTTGGGATACAGGGATATTATTCTCTGAATAAATTTGCTGCCGAGTCTCTTTTAGGGCCAATAGTGGCCTTGAGTTTAATTAGAGAATTGGGCCCTGTATTGTCAGGGATAATGATTACAGCTCGTGCTGGTTCTGCCCTGTCTGCTGAGATTGGCATTATGAGAATTACTGAACAGATAGATGCACTTGAGATGATGGCTTTAAACCCAATTCGATATCTGGTTGTTCCTAATATCCTGGCTGGGATCATTGTATTCCCGATACTTTCAGCTTTCTTTGCCCTGATTGGTATTTTTGGTGGTTATCTGGTGGGTGTAGAAATGTTGGGTTTAAGTTATGGAAGTTACTTTGGGGAGATGAGAAATATGGTGACCATACAGGACATATCTGTAGGGTTTTACAAGTCTATAAGTTTTGGTATAATAGTTACTTGGGTCTGCTGTTTCAAGGGTTATTTCACAGGTTATGGAGCTGAAGGAGTCAGTAAATCCACTACCGAAGCTGTGGTAGTTTCTTGTGTATTGATTCTGGTTTGGGATTATTTCATGGCCTCGTTCTTCTTTTAACCCAGATTTTGCAGTAGATGTCGTAGCGAGGCGCAGAAAACCGCAGTGAAACGTGAAGTTGGAGCGATTTTGCAACGAAGGCATATCCATAGATATGTTGAGGAGCAAAATCGTGAAACAAACGTTGCAGCAAGGATTTTCAAGCCGCAGTAGATTGCTACTGCAAATTCTGGGTTTAATTGCTTATGATGATAGAAATTGAGAATATTCACAAAACGTTTAATCACCGCAATGTACTAAAAGGTGTGTCACTCCAGGTAGAAAAGGGTGAAATTTTAGCTGTCATTGGGGGCAGTGGTGTTGGTAAAAGTGTTTTGTTAAAACACATTGCTGCTTTAATGCATCCCGATCGAGGAAGTATTGTAGTGAACAATTTGGAAGTTGCTCGTCTTAAAGGTAGAGCTTTAGAAGAATATAGAGACCATCTGGGTTATTTGTTTCAAGGAGGGGCGCTGTTTGATTCAATGAATGTTTATGACAATATTGCTTTCCCACTGAGGGAAAAAACCAGATTAAAAGAAAAGAAAATCAGTGAATTTGTATATGGCATGCTTGAGAAAGTCGGTATGCAAGAGGAAGTTGAAAAGTATCCTGCGGAATTAAGTGGTGGGATGAAAAAACGTGCTGCTCTTGCGAGGGCACTGATTAAAAACCCAGAGATTATGTTGTTTGATGAACCTACTACAGGACTTGACCCTATTACCGTAAATAGTGTGTTTAAGTATATTAAGATGACCCATCAAAAACTGGGATTTACAGGAATCATTGTGACTCACCAGATTCCGAGGATTTTCAGTATTGTTCAGAAAGTGGCCTTATTAAACGAAGGTGCCATCGTAGCTGCTGGAACACCAGAGGAGATTCAAGCAAGTGATGATCCTGTTGTGCAAAATTTTCTTTCTGGAGGCATTAAAGAAACGATCAATGAGTAGACAGTCATGAAATCATACAACTTCTTTCAGTTGAAAGTGTTTTTACTGGTTATGAAAGTATGCCTCGCTAATGGAATGGTGGGGTTTTAGAAGATGGAATAGCTTAACTGAAGACTAAGCTGAGTTCAAACAA
>WTBG01000042.1 GCA_013139225.1 Deltaproteobacteria bacterium | reverse complement strand
AATTTATCCTTTTGCATTTGAAGCGCCTTTCTCCCGTCTAACATACCCCTTAATATCTTAAGAGATTCTCTCAGATCATCTAATAGTGATATTGCTTCTTCAATATCCTTGGTTTCATTGAGGCTGCCGACCAGCTGGGTAATTTCTTTATATGTCATACCTTTAAAGTTCATCTTCCCCTCCACTTAATACTTTTCCTTACACAATGCACATCCTTACTTCTACCACAAGTTTTGGCTTACCGCAAAAGGTTATTAATCATTCTTAAGGATGGAGAAGGCATCCAACATGGTTTTTTATCGTTGACTTTAAGCAGATTCTCATTTTATATTCCTTAAAATCTGGGTTAAAGATTATGAACGCAAGATTTTTAGAGATTGAATTTACGGGTAAATGTCATCATCATTGCCTCCACTGTTATGGATCATTCCCCATGGAAGGGGAATTGCCCAAGAACAAATTGATGCAAATGATTGATGAGGCACATGATTACTTTGACGCTATTATTTTTTCTGGTGGCGAACCGTTTCTCCATCCTGATTTGATTGAATTGACTCACTATGCAAAAGACTTTGTAGTATTTATTACCACTACTGGTTATTCCATAAGTAGAGAGCAGATCGAAGCGTTACCTGGCAATGTGGTATTAGTTTTTGGTCTGGACGGGATTGGTGATGTTCATGACCGCTATCGGGGAAAGACCGGTGCTTATAAACAGCTCTTACATTCCATTGAGCAAGCACAAGATAGGCCTAAGGAAATCATTGTAACACTCTGGAAGGGTGTTCTCCCTCAGATAGATGAAATCATCGAACTGGCTGAAAAATACAGGGCACTTCTCCACTTTAATGCACTAATTCCCGTAGGAAGAGCTAAAAACAACTTTGAGATTCTGCTTAATCGAGAGGAAAATGAAGAGGTCTATGAAAAACTAAAAGGTCTAAGAGTAAACCGTGAAGCCTTTCTGGTAACCGATCTTCATAAAGTTACAGAAAAAGATCTGGGGGGCATTGATCTATTTTGCAAAGGGAGGTACTCTATAAATCCTTCTGGAGAGGTGAGACCCTGTGAATTTCATCACAGTGTGCTGGGGAATATTTTCAAAGAGTCTTTAAGCGGAATAATAGAGAAGGCAAGAAAAACCGATTTCATAAAGTCACGGAAAGAAGGTTTTAAGAAACAGGTGAGGCTAGATTTAAGGAATCCCTTTGACTATCATACCGAGATATGTCATGCCCTGGCATTGAAGAGTAGATTGGGAATGCAGTAATTTGGGAATTAATCTTTTAGATACTGAATAGTAGAAGAGTTGGTATAAAGCACGAAACACGAAATAGGGAATTTTATTTGGGGGGATGAGTAGTGGGTAATATCTGCAAAAAATGTGATGCACTATGTTGTAAATATTTCGCCCTGGAGATTGATAAACCTACAACTAAAAATGACTTTGAAAACATACGCTGGTATATCAGTCACCAGAAAACCTCTGTCTTTATCCAAAACAGAAAATGGTATCTAAATATTAAAAATCGGTGCAAATACCTTGATGGTAACAATCACTGCAAGATTTATGAGACACGCCCTGCTATCTGTCGAAGACTGGATCCTAAGGAGTGCGAATACCATGATCAAAATGCTGTGAAGGAAATTAAAACACTCAAGCAGCTTGAAAAGTACTTGGAAGAGCATCCTATAAAGAGGAAGAGGAAAAGAATTTAGGGATTGATGAATGAAGTGATTGAGAAACGGATGAAATGGAATTGCAAAAAGCATATCGTTGGTTACTCGATCTCTACTTTACCTATGAGTTGTTGGATTTCAAGCAGGGAAATGCGTGCATCAAATCGGGCGATAATGAGGCTCACCTGAGCTTGAGCATAATTTACCTGTGCATCGCGGAAGTCGAGTGAATCGGAAGCGCCAATTGCATAACGCTCCTTCTGCAGTTGCATATTCTGTTGAGCGGTAACGGTGTTTTGTTCTTCTAGCCGTACCTTTGCCATCCGTTTTTGAACCGTGGTGTATTTTTCCTGCACCAGACCAGCAATTTCATTCTTAATATTTCTCAACGAAAGATCTTGGTTGAGTTCCTCCAGGCGTGCATTTTGATAGTTTATTTTATCAACATTTCCGTTAAACAGATTAAAAGATAGTACGAGCCCAACACCTGATTCAATGCTACTACCACTTCTGTCTGCGCCGGTTGTAACAGCATCGCCAAACAGGGACCGGTCTGTGTATCCGTAACTACCATTCAGGACAAGTCGTGGCCAAAAGGATGAGCGGGCAATTCTCACATTCTCCTCGGCAACTCGTTTGTTATGTAGCGCAGCGAGCAGGATGCTGTTTCTCTTCTGTGCAAGTATGAGCAAATTGTCTAACTTCATGTCAAGAGGTGGAATAACGATTTCCTTTTTGACTACAACAGGTGTGCTGGGATCTTGTGCCAATGAAATGTTCAGCTCTTTCCCGGCAATGGTGACTGCAAGCTGCTGGTCCAGCAGCGTTGATTCATCATTAT
>WTBG01000084.1 GCA_013139225.1 Deltaproteobacteria bacterium | reverse complement strand
AAAGATCATAATATGTTATCCCTTAAAGTAGATGGTGTTTTTGTCTATGTCGGTTTAAAGCCCAACACAGAATGGTTAAAAAATATTTTATCATTGACTGAACAGGGACTTATCCAAACCGATGAGAACATGCAAACCTCCATACCAGGTGTTTTTGCCGCTGGTGATGTAAGGAACAAATTATTAAGGCAAATTGCAACTGACGTAGGAGATGGTTCTACGGCAGCTTTTGCTGCAGAAAAATATATCAATTCAGTTTAATATTAACGGCGAAGATCGCTCCAGATAAATAGCTCCGCCATTGTGTAATATGTATTAAGCTACACAGCACACATGATTAAACAGGATTTTAACCGTGTAGATAGATCAAGCATTTCACTTGGTAAACATTTAACGAGGCAGGCAGAGAATGCTAAGAAACATGCAATGGAAATGTTAAGCTAACTTCTGGATTCCTGCTGGAGTTTACTCCGCACTTGATACAGTGCAGAAATGAAAATAGTGCATAACGAACAATAATAATCTAAATATTCGCCATTCAACAAATTAAACCCAAAAAGAAAGAGGAATTCTTATGGAAACAAAAGATTTGCGAAACATTGCTCTCATTGCTCATGGAGGTGCTGGGAAAACTTCACTTGCCGATGCCTTTCTCTTTGATGCAAAGGTAAATACTAGACTGGGAAGGGTTGATGACGGCACCTCTCTTCTTGATTTTGAACCAGAGGAACTTAAAAGAAATAAAACACTCACTTCTTCCCTGCATCATTTGAAATGGGAAAAGTGTGAAATCAATCTTATTGACACTCCGGGTGATTCCAATTTTTTGGCTGACGTTCAGAGTTGTTTGCAAGTAGTTGATGCCACAATAGTTCTAATCGATGCAGTATCCGGTGTCCAGGTACAGACAGAAAAAGTCTGTAAATATGCAGATACTTTTTCCCTCCCCAGGATGATTTTCATTAATAAGATTGATATGGAAAGGGCTAGCTTTAAGCAGGCATTGACAGGTATCGAAAAAATTTTAGGCATAAAACCTCTGGTTACACAGCTCCCCTTAGGTGAAGAATCTTCTTTTCGGGGCATCATTAACCTTATCACCATGAAGGCTCTGGTATTCAGCAACGATACCAGCGGAAAATTCGTTGAAGAAAATATACCTGAAGATATGCAATCCCAGGCAGAAGAATTCAGAAGCAAAATGATTGAAGATATTGCAGAATCCAGTGATGAATTACTAGAAAAGTACCTGGAAGGAACAGAGTTGTCCCCAGATGAGATTTTTAATGGCCTGAAACAGGGTATAGTGTCCTGCAACTTATTCCCTGTTCTATGCGGTTCAGCATCAAAAAATATTGGCGTACAGCCAGTTTTAGACTTTATTATCAATTGTTTTCCTTCACCAATTGACAAAGTATTTAAAGGAATTAATCCATCAACCAAGAATGAAGAGGAAAGAAGTGCAGGGAAGGATGATCCCCTTTCTGTCTTTGTATTTAAAACTGTAGCTGACCCATATGCAGGGAAACTCACCATATTCCGCGTTATATCAGGCGTCTTAAATTCTGATACCACTGTCTACAATGCTACAAAAAGCACAAAGGAGAGGATTGGTCAAATCCTGAAAATCGAAGGGAAAAGTCAAAAATCTGTAAATCCAGCTATTGCTGGTGATATAGCTGCTGTAGCAAAATTAAAGGAGACCACTACCTGGGATACTTTGTGTGATGACAAGCAACCATTTACCTTAAATACAATTGAACTGCCCGAACCAGTCATGCAACTGGCTCTCGAACCAAAAAGCAAGGGTGATGAAGATAAACTCATTTCATCCCTTTCCAGGTTGATGGAAGAAGATTTTACACTAAAAACACGCCGGGATAAACAGACTAAGGAATTTATTCTTGTAGGAATGGGTCAAACACATCTGGATGTAGCTATAGAAAAAATGCAGAGGAAATTTGGTGTCAACGTGGATGTTAAAACGCCAAAAGTTGCTTATAAAGAGTCAGTGCGGGGAACTGCAAAAGGCCAGGGAAAATTAAAAAAGCAGTCGGGAGGAAGAGGACAGTTCGGTGACACCTGGTTGGAAATTGCACCACTCCCCAGAGGGAAAGGTTTTGAGTTTGTTAGCAAGATCGTGGGAGGTGTCATTCCTCGCCAATATATCCCCTCTGTAGAAAAGGGGGTAAGGGAATCAATGCAAGAAGGTATTTTAGCAAAATATCCTGTAACTGATATTAAAGTAACTCTCTATGATGGATCGTTCCATGATGTTGACTCATCAGATATTGCTTTCAAAATAGCTGCCTCTATGGGCTTCAGAAAAGTAATGCAAGATGCAAAACCTGTCTTATTAGAACCCATTGTAAATCTTGAGATAACAATACCCGATGATTGCATGGGAGACGTCATTGGAGACATTAATGGAAGGAGAGGAAGGGTTCTCGGCATGGAACCCAAAATAAACTGCCAGGTAATCAATGCCCAGGTTCCTATGGCTGAAGTATTGAAATATGCTTCTGATTTGACTTCTATCACCGGAGGAAGGGGTGCTTTTACTATGGAATTTTCCCATTATCATGAACTCCCAAGTCAACAGTCAGAGCAGATTATAGCTCAACATAAAGCTGAATCAGGTAAAGAAGAATAAATGGAGAAAACTGTCTTGTTCTCTGTTGGAATTATCACCGTAAGTGACAAAGGAGCACGTGGGGAGAGAGAAGATAAAAGCGGCCCTGCAATTAAAGAAATTGTTACCTCATTGCCAGCTGAAGTGAAAAATTATGAGATAGTTCCTGACACCAAGGAAATCATAGCCAATAAAATTAAGGAATTTGCAGATAACAGAGGATTAGATCTAATCATCACTACTGGAGGTACCGGAGTTAGCCCAAGAGATGTCACCCCGGAAGCAACACTTGAGGTTATTGAAAAAGAAATACCCGGAATGGCTGAGGTAATGAGACTGGAAGGACTAAAGAAAACACCCCACGCCATGATCAGCAGAGCAGTAGTTGGAATGCGCCACCAGTCACTTATAATCAATTTACCCGGAAGCCCTAAAGCCGTTAGGGAAAACCTCTTGGCCATACTTCCTGCACTTCCCCATGCCCTTTCAAAAATCAAAGGTGATGAAACTGAATGTGCCAGGACATAGCTCTTTTCGCACAGGTAAGATACTAGATTCTTGATCCTAGATACTGGATAAATAATTTATAATTCAATGTCACACAGGAAACGTTCTACTAAAATTTATATCTGCTTATCTACAGTTCTCAAGTTGTCTATTAGTTTCTGGATCCCTGCTTCCGCAGGAATGACTGACAAGAATGGAAATGATTAAAAAAACATGTCATTCCCGCGCAAGCGGAATCCAGTATTGTTAATAATTTCACAAGGGTATCCAACTAGAAATTTCTGGATAACCGGAAATTTATATTCACTTTTATTTCATCTAGTATCCAGAAACCAGTATCCAGTATCATTTTTCTTATTATTGCCCGTCCTATAGTCTTAAAAATCAGGAATTTACTATCCTTGCAGACCCTCAATGTCACTTTTTGCTTCTTTAGATCTCGGGACAAACACTTTTCGTCTTTTAATTGCAAAAATTATCAATAGCGATACGATAGTACCCATTCTGGTTAGAAGAGCAATTACACGATTGGGTGAAGGACTTCAAAAAAATGCATCTATCCAACCCCAAGCGACAAAGAGAAGCTTGAAAGTTCTGGAGGATTTCTCTAAAATTATTGATTACTACAAAGCAGAAAAAGTATTTGCAGTCACCACCAGCGCTGTCAGAGAAGCAAAGAATGGACAAGACTTCATCGATCAAATCTACAAAAGAACAGGCATACAGGCTAGAATACTAACAGGTTCTGAGGAAGCAGAGTTAACAGTAAAAGGCGTATTTTCCGTAGTGGATAGAACACAGTCAAGAAATCTGGTATTTGATATCGGCGGTGGAAGCACTGAGTTCATCCTTACAAAAGGTATTTCCCCCATCAAAACAACAAGCATCCGTTTAGGTGTCATCCACCTTTTAGAGAACCTGATTACCTCGGATCCACCTGCTTCAAATGAGCTTGATTATCTAAGTAAATACATTAATATTATCTTACAACAGCACGATTTAATACAATATATACCCAACAACAAATCTACGAATACATACTCTGTTCAACCTCTCTTAATCGGCACTGCTGGAACTGTAACTACTTTAGCAGCAATTGATCAAAAGATAGAAGAATACGATCCTCAAAAAATCAATAATCATATTTTGACTCGCGAAGCGGTTGAAAATATCTATAAACAGTTATGCAGCTTATCAATTGCTGAACGTTGTACAATTCCTGGTTTGGAGAAAGGCAGAGAAGCCGTGATTGTACCCGGAGCAGCAATCGTAATTGAGATAATGGACCATTTTAAATTTAATCAACTCATCGTTTCTGACGCAGGACTACTTGAAGGCATACTTTTGGATGAACAAACCTCATATTAAACGAGGGCGTAGCTCTTCGTGATTCTGCTTTTACCTTGACATAAAAAACAAATTAAGATAGTTATCTTCTTCATCAGCTGACAATGACTTTTCCATAATTTTACTGGCCCACAAATAACCAAATTGAGCTATCCTACACTTAAAAAGTTGTCTTAAAACCTGCATTAAATTGCTAAATGGTCATTATATTGATTAATATAGAACATAAATACTATTTTAAGGAGTATTCTAATGCCAGAAGATGAACTCCCTTCAGGATTAACGTTTGATGATGTGCTGCTGGTCCCTTCATACGCTGAAATTCTTCCTAAAGATATCGATATATCCACCCAGCTGACTCCGTCCATCAGATTGAATATCCCTCTGGTTAGTGCTGCCATGGATACAGTTACAGAATCACTGACAGCAATAACTATGGCTCGAGAAGGTGGTATTGGAATCATTCATAAGAATATTTCCATAAAATCTCAAGCCATGGAGGTGGACAAAGTAAAGAAGTCGGAAAGCGGGATGATTGTGGATCCGATCACTACACGTCCAGACCAGAAACTATACGAAGCATTAGAAATCATGGCACACTACCACATTTCCGGCGTCCCAGTAGTTAAGAATGGAAAACTTGCCGGTATTTTGACAAATCGCGATCTGAGATTTGAAACAAATCTCAACCAGAATATTTCAGAAGTTATGACAAAGGATAATTTAATTACTGCACCAGTTGGCACGTCACTCAATGAAGCCAAAAAACTTCTTCATAAGAACAGAATCGAGAAACTTTTGGTTGTAGATGAAAACAATAACTTCAAAGGGCTGATTACCGTCAAAGATATTGAGAAAATGGAGAAGTACCCTAACTCCTGCAAGGACAATTTAGGAAGACTGAGAGTTGGTGCAGCAATAAGTACAAGTGCAGACAGGTTTGAAAGAGCAGAAGCACTAATTACTGCGGGAGCTGACGTAGTTGTTATTGATACAGCTCATGGCCATTCCAAGGAAGTTCTTGAAACAATTAAAGAGTATAAAAAACACTTTTCCCACTGCGAATTGATAGCCGGCAATATCGCCACGCCTGAAGCTGCAGAAGCGCTTATTAAAGCAGGCGTTAATGCTATAAAAGTAGGCGTTGGACCAGGCTCTATATGCACCACCAGAGTTATAGCCGGCGTTGGCATTCCTCAAATAACAGCTATTAGAAATTGCACTAAAGTGTCTCAGAAACATGGCATTCCCCTTATTGCTGATGGTGGGATAAAATTTTCTGGTGATATCACCAAAGCCATAGCTGCTGGTTCCCATACAGTGATGATTGGCAGTCTCTTCGCTGGGACCGAAGAAAGCCCTGGGGAGACCGTTCTCTTCCAGGGAAGAAGCTATAAGGTTTATCGAGGAATGGGATCTATAGAAGCCATGAAGAAGGGAAGCAAAGACAGGTATTTTCAATCTGAAGTTGAAAGCGCTAAAAAGCTGGTTCCTGAGGGCATTGAAGGACGAGTTCCTTACCGTGGAGGACTTTCTTCAAGTATTCATCAGTTGCTTGGCGGTCTAAGAGCAGGCATGGGCTATGTGGGCTGTAAAAACATCGATGAGTTACGTAAGAACACCAAGTTTATCAAAATTACCGCCTCTGGTTTAAAAGAAAGTCATGTCCACAATGTTATTATTACAAAAGAGGCTCCCAATTACAGGTTAGAATAAAGATATTAAATGACTAAGGATATTCATCAAGAAAAGATTCTGATTCTTGACTTTGGTTCTCAGTATACTCAGCTCATTGCTCGAAGAGTAAGAGAGTGCATGGTATATTCTGAAATCCACCCCTTCAACACTTCTTTAGACGATATTAAAAAGTTCAATCCTAAAGGCATCATCCTTTCAGGTTCTCCAGCAAGCGTTCATGATGAAGAAGCACCTTTTGTTGATCATCAATTGCTTGAAACCGGTTTGCCTATATTGGGTATTTGTTATGGGATGCAACTGATTATTAAACTTTCGGGAGGAGAAGTAGAAAAGTCAAAAGAGAGGGAATTCGGGAATGCACAATTACTTATTGATGATTCCTCTGATTTATTTCAAGGCTTGAATAATAATCAATCGACTATTCAAGTATGGATGAGTCACGGAGACAGAGTTAACGTTTTACCTCCTAACTTCACAACAATTGCTCACAGCCGAAATTCACCAGTTGCTGCTATCAAAACAATTAATTATCCAATCTTCGGTGTACAATTCCATCCTGAAGTCGTTCATACTCCCCAGGGAAAACATATTTTAGAAAATTTCCTCTACAAGATCTGTGGCTGCAAACCTCTTTGGAACATGAAATCATTCATTGATACCTCCATAGAAAAAATACGATTATGCGCAGGCAATGAAAGAGTGATCTGTGGTGTAAGCGGCGGTGTTGATTCTACTGTAGTAGCAGTTCTTCTTCATAAAGCAATTGGCAAACAACTAAGTTGTATATTCATTGATAACGGCTTATTGCGGAAAAATGAGCCAAGAAAAGTTGTAGATATTTTTCGCAAACATTTACAGATAGATATCATTCATGTAGATGGTGCCGATCGCTTCATCACAAAACTATCCAATATCACTGATCCGGAAAAGAAACGAAAGATTATTGGTGAGGAATTTATTTATCTATTTGAAAAAGAAGCAGAGAAATTGGGTGATGTTAAATTTTTATCACAGGGCACTCTTTATCCCGATGTGATTGAAAGTATCTCCATCAAAGGTCCATCTGCCACTATAAAGAGCCACCACAATGTTGGTGGTTTGCCTGAGAGGATGAAACTTAAATTAATTGAGCCGTTGAGGGAACTCTTCAAGGATGAAGTAAGAGCCGTGGGAAGAGAGTTAGGTATTCCAGAAGAGATAATAAGTCGTCAACCCTTTCCTGGTCCTGGATTGGCTGTCCGCATAATAGGCCCTGTCACCAGTGAATCCCTATCTTTGTTGAGAGAAGCAGATGCCATAGTCATTGAAGAAATAAAAAAGGCCTCTTTTTATTATAAAGTCTGGCAGTCTTTTGCCGTCCTCTTACCGGTTAAAACTGTCGGTGTGATGGGAGATGAACGAACCTATGAAAACGTTATAGCCCTTCGCGCAGTAAACAGTCTTGATGGTATGACAGCTGACTGGGTAAAGCTTCCCCATGATCTTCTCTCCATTATATCAAACCGCATCATAAACGAGGTTAAGGGTATAAATCGCGTTGTATATGACATTTCATCCAAACCCCCCAGTACGATTGAGTGGGAGTAGAAAGACATGAAACACTCTGAGTTTGTTCACCTCCACCTTCACACTCAATATAGCCTTTTAGATGGAGCTATCAGATTTAATGATCTTTTTAAAAAAGCTCATCAGTATAAGATGCCTGCATTAGCCATAACAGACCACGGTAACATGTTTGGCACAATTGAATTTTACCAGGAAGCTTACAAAGCTGGAATCAAACCAATCATCGGCTGCGAAGTCTACGTAGCACCCGGAAGCAGATGGGAAAAGGACGCCAGAGGTATCAAAGATACTTCTCATCATCTTATCCTTCTGGCAAAAGACCACATCGGTTACAAAAACCTGATGTTCCTGGTGAGCAAAGGTTATCTTGAGGGATTTTACTATCGTCCTCGCATTGATAAGGAACTACTAAGAACCCATAATGAAGGGCTTATCGCTCTCAGTTCCTGCCTGCACGGTGAAATAGCAACACACATCACCAATAATTCTAAAGAGAAAGCTTT
>WTBG01000116.1 GCA_013139225.1 Deltaproteobacteria bacterium | reverse complement strand
CTACCCAGAACATTAAACAAGAATCAGCAGATAATCCTTCTCAGGAGCTGGAAAATGAAATAGAGGAGCTTAAGGCCAGGCTTGCTGACAGCAAAGCTGCACTTCCCATGCACGATGCTTCCCCTCAGCAATGGATTGCCATAGAAGAACTCGAAGATAAAATATCAGAGAAAAAGAAAGAACTGAAGAATCTCAAAAAATGAAAAGCATTCCCTGCTCAATAATTTATCCAAACCAAAGGAGAATAAAGATGAAAAAACTATTTTTATTAACAATACTACTGGCCACCATTCTATTCTTCACAAATACTGAGGAATTGATTGCGAAACACACCTATGATGATTATGAGGATCCTTATGTTTGCATGGGCTGCCACTTTGACATCTTTAAACAGTGGAACGCTTCCAGTATGGCAAAAGGGATGACCAACAAATTTATGCAGGCTCAATATTTCAAATTGGCTCTACCCGATGGCAAGGCAGATAAAAAAGTAGAGGGGGTAATTGGAGGATGCATTGGTTGCCATGCTCCCGCTTCTTTTGTAGTAGGAGACATCCCACCTGAAACTGCAGAGAAAAACACTCCTGCCAATCGTGGAGTTTTTTGTGATTTTTGCCATACGATAACAGGTATGAAAGGAAAAATGCCCTTCAACTTCAATTACACAATTGACCCTGGAAAAATTAAACGAGGGCCTTTTAAAGATTCAATCTCACCGCATCATGATACCGCCTATTCCGAATTTCATACAAAAGCAGAATTTTGCGGTATGTGCCATGATGAGGTAAACCCCTTTGATGTAAAAGTGAAAGCAACTTACTCCGAGTGGAAAGAAGGACCTTATGCAAAAAAAGGTATTCAATGCCAGGACTGTCATATGACCCCTGCTGGAAGACTGGGGGATGACGGGAAACCGCATTATGCATCTGGAATTGTAGCAACAGGAGGACCTAGACGGGAAAAGTATTTCACACACCGCTTCCCCGGAGCTCATACTCCTGGTCAGATTGAAGGAGCTATCAAACTTAGTGTTTCTGCTGATAAAGAAACAGTGGCTCCAGGAGATACCGTTACTATCACAATAAAGCTGACCAATGAAAAAGTAGGGCACATGTTTCCATCTGGTTCTTCAGAAGAGCGCCAGTTATGGCTTCATTTAACTGCAACGGATCAGAACCGTATTAATCACATTCCCTGGAAAGCGTCAAAACCAAATGAACCTGATGCTGTATACGGTATAACCAGCAACAATCCTGCTTATCAGGGTTTGGAGAAAAATATCAAGCCTGGTAAAAAATTTGATGGTTTCTCAAGAGATGCGCTTCCGGAAGGGGACAGGCTTTATCATTTGTTCTTTGAAGATCCTGACGGTTATTTAACGCTTTCACAGTACTACGCAGTAAAGATAGTTTATGATAATCGCCTCAAACCAGAGGAGACCAGAGTAGAAACGTATCAATGGGAAATACCTTCAGACATAGCAAAAGGTGAAATCTTCATTGACGCTAAATTGAATTATCGCTACATGCCACAATCATTCGCAGACTATCTTGAAATAGGTGAAATACCAATTATTGAAGTAGCGAAAAAAAGACTTGCTCTATCCGTAAGATAAAAAGTTTACATATTAAAGGGGTCAAATCAATTTTGATTTGACCCCTTTAATGGATTTGTCACTTAAACTTCATTTAACTACACCCCACATCATCAATCATAAAATTCCATCAGTTTTCCACAGCAAATTGGAACCTGTTCTCCCTGTTTCAAAACTACATACTTATTACAGGTCAGACACACATATCTCCCCTCTCTATCTGCAAACTTATCTGGGAGTTCCTCACTAATCTCTCCCTCAATAACAAACCTTGCCATGTTTCTTTGAGATGGAATGTACTCTCCTATTGGAACCATCTTCCTGTTGAAACGTGCACAGTCAACTATTAACCTCCACAGGTCCTCCAGTTGTTTTGTTTCAGTATCAGAGTCCGGTGAAAATTCTACTACATTCTTATCAATCCTGATTTCCATAACACTCTCCTTTAGATATTAGTGTTACTCTGCCCTCATCTCTAATTTTCCTAAGGATATATCAGTTTTTCTAATCGAAATCAATCAGTTTGTTTTTTAAAACTGGTGTTCAGTTCTTGAGATGATTTCCATTTGAACCTGTGGAGACAGATCAACAAAGAATACACTGAAACCAGCTAATCTTACTACCAGGTCTCTATAGTTTTCAGGATGACGTTGGGCATCAAGCAGGGTTTCCCTATCTACAACATTGAACTGGATATGATACCCCCCCATTTCAGCATAGGTCTTTACCAGATCCCAAAACTTCTTTATTCTCTCTCCGTCACTTAATGTTGCAGGATGTAATTTGAGATTGAAAAGAGTAGCAAGGGCTGGAGTATAATCCATCTTTGTTGCTGACTTGATGACCGCTGTGGGCCCTATCATGTCAGTACCTGGATAAGCTGAAAGAGAACCATCAGCATAAGGAGCGTGCGCCATCCTCCCATCTGGTGTAGCTCCGGTGGTCTGCCCATGAAAATAGTGAGCAGTTACACCCAAATAGGCAAAGGATACAGTATCCCCCCAGGGATTGGTATAGTGGGGATACACAGCATCTTTTACCATCTGGAATACCTCATTTACTATACCATCGGCATAATCATCATCGTTACCATACTTCGGGGCATCAAGAAGCATTTTTCTCAATTTCTGTTTTCCATCAAAGTTTGCCTTAAGGGCAAAAAATACATCTTCCATGCTGGCTTTTTTATCTTCAAATACCAACTTCTTAAGAGCACTCAACGAGTTTCCCGCAGTTACCATGCCAATAGGATAGGTGGCAAGCAGTTTGGTGTATCTGGGACCACCCTCGTTAATGTCCTTCCCGACCGCAATACAGTCATTTATCAGAGAAGAATTGAATGGTGTTGGAACCAGATCAGGATAAGGGGCATAAAAGGTATTCATGGTATTGATTACCCATTCTGCATTCTCCTTTAGCTGTGTCTTAAAGGCTTCTATTAGCTGATCGTAATTCTTGAAAGTAAGTGGGTCTCCTGTTTCCGGACCTAACTTTGCCCCGGTTAAGGGGTCCTTTCCATTGTTGAGTGCCAATTCTAAACACTTGGGAATACTTAAAAATCCACCAAAATATAGGGTTGATGAGTAAGGAATACTGATTTCAACACAGCCGGTAGGATTATATGTTCTTGCCTCTTTTACCGGTATGCCATAGTGAGAGAGGGTAGAGAGGGCATAGGCGTCGCAAAAGATAGCGGGTTTTCCCCCACCACTTCGAATAACCTCTGCGCATTTTAGTAAGAATTCATCTTTGAGACCGTCAAAATAACGAAGGGATAAGGTGGGCTGCGTTAGCTTCACCTCTTCTTCAACCTCTAAAATGAGGTAAGATAGCTCATTGGTTGCATCTTCCCCATCCTCAGTCTGACCTCCTATAGTCACATTCTGATAAACGCTTCCCTGGCATAATTTGGCAGTAGCACCTTGATGCAATACTTCTATCTCGTTAAGCTTAATCCAAAGGCACCCCAAAAGCTCTTTCGCTTCATCTCTTGTAATCAGTCCTTCTTCTATGTCACTTTTGTAAAAGGGATATAGATACTGGTCAAGCCTTCCCGGCGAATAGCCCCATGAGCTGTTTTCTATTTCAACAGCAAGGTGGGTAAACCAGATGGATTGTACGGCTTGATGGAAGGTCCTGGCAGGGTGTGTAGGAACCTGCCTGCAGTTTTTGGCAATCTCTTCTAACTCCTGCTTTCGTTTAGGACTGCTCTCCTCTTGCGCCATACTCCTTGCAAGATCAGCATACCGTTTCGCCAATGCGATTACTCCATTTAAGGCGATTATCACTGCTTCCCAGAAGTACCTTTTATGCAGATCTTCATTGGATAAAATCAGGTGACTTTCAATCTGTTCTTTTGCCTCTGCAATAATTCCTAAAAGTCCCTGATTCAACACTTTGGGGAAGTTGACCACCTGCCTTCCATGCGGTGCAGGGGTATCAAAGGCAAAGGAGAGCCTGGTTTTGACTCCATCCTCTATCAGATTTCTCCACTTCTCCTTCCAGAGAGGAAGAAGGACATCCCTTACCGTTTTGCCCTTCCAATACTTAAGATCCTTCATTATCATATCACGATCTTCACTACTTATCTCAAACTTGCTGGTCTCTCTTGAATGAAGAATACTAAGCTCCTGCTCGATCCAATCGGTGGCAAACTCAGGATAGAGCAAACCTCCGCGTCTGTATTTGGTTTGATTGCCTACGATAAGTTCATCTTCATATATCGCAATCTCTTTATTTATAAGAAGGTGATCGAAAGCCTTAGCTCTTCGTATGGCAATGGGTTCGCCATCTGATCGCTTCCAGTAATCTGTTAATAGATGTGATCTTTCACCGCATACAAAGGGAGTTGCAGATAAAAAGTCATCCCTCAAGCAAGTTACACGATCACTTATACTCTCCCTTTTGTCTGTTGCATTGCTCTTAACTGCAGCAGTTTGTAAAGACATGCATCACCTCCATTTACAGCCATGGCTTTGTAAGAAGATGTTAAGCGCTCTCCAAATCACGTCGCATTTCCATATCATATAGCACTCGCTCACGAGCCTTGTCAATACCTAATGCCTTCCTCTTGGAATCTATATGGGCAATCATCAGATTGGCAGCTTCTATGGGATCGGTCTCAAATGCCCACATCCCTCCCAGCATCTCTTCCATCTCTTCAAAAAGATGCTTGGTCAATATCTCGCTCC
>WTBG01000226.1 GCA_013139225.1 Deltaproteobacteria bacterium | reverse complement strand
AGATATATCACTATAACAAAGCGATAAAATCTTCTATAAAGACCCGGATTAAAAACCTGCTTGTAGTGCTTGAAACTAAGAACAACGAAGACGCTCACTCCCAACTAAAGAAAGTCATCTCTTCTATAAGCAGAGCAGTGTCTAAAGGGATTATCCATAAAAAAACGGCTTCACGCAGGATTTCGCGTCTTACTAAAATGGTTAACAGGCTCCTGGCTGCTTAAAGTGCACACAAATCTGCAATCAATTTCTCCATTATGAGCTTTTTGTCAATCCTGCTTGATTTAAGCTTCCAATCAGAGCAGAAAAGGCATGTGAAACAAGCCTCCACATGAGAAAGAGAAAATACATTCACCTGTTTTAAGAATCCTTTCAAATAAAAACCGCGAATACCTAACTTTCTTCCCACATCTTCATGGGAAGAACCTTCTTTAAGCATCTCCTTTGCCCTTGTTAACAACCTCATTTGACGAGTAATCATAGTAAGCATCTTAAGTGGATACTCACCCGCTTCTAATAACTTTCTCAATGCATTCAAAGCACCTTCTCTGTCTTTGCTGCCGATGCAATCAACCAGATTAAAGATCGTAACCCCTCTGACATCAGCTATCGCTTCCTTAACATCATCACTCTCAATTAGAGCCTTTTCTCCCACATAGATAGCTACTTTCTGCAGCTCATTATAAATTTTCTGCAAATCATTTTCCAACTCTACACTCAATAAAGCTACTGCTTCTCTACTGATTTTCTTATTAAACTCTTTTGCAATTTTCCTAATCCACTCAGGAATTTCCCTGTCAAAAGGGTGATAAAACCTCACCACCACCCCTTTTTTTTTAAATGCTTTAAGGAGTGCGGCTTTTAGCACCATATTCTCAGCACAAAAGACACAACAAGTCGAAGAGGAAGGATTTTCAAAATAAGATAAAAAATCTTGCCAGGATGATGATTTCAGCTGATCAGCTTCCCTAATTACAACCAGTCTATAATCACTCAGAAGAGGAAGGGTCCTTGCTGAATTTATAATATCCTGTGGTTTACTTTCCTTTGCATAAAAAATATTGAGATTAAAACTGGAAAGGTCGGGGTCAACAAACTCTTCCCTTATCTCGCTTACTATTTTATCGATCAGAAAGGTTTCCTCACCATAAAAAAAATAAAGAGGAGAAAGGTTCCTCTTTTTAATTGCTTTTTGTAGTTCCAAAGGTTTCATAGAATTAGATAAACCAGATCACGAAGAATACAATATAATTATAAGACTACTTTTAATCCTGAGAGATTTTAAAGGACTGGAAGTTCTGCTTCATGAATTAGTGAAACTCTTTCTATAGCCTTCAATCCTGAAAACAAATGCTCATCAAAATGAATCAAACATTCTCCAACTTGGAATAGATGCGTTTTATTCGGAATCAAAATTTTAATCTGTTTTTCAAATGGAATTTCCTTGTAATTAAACTATTACCCTTTTTTCTTCGTGCACTTCGTGGTTTAGAAATCAAAACCCCTCAATAATACTGTCGTGAATTCTCTCAGCCATCTCAACAGCAGTTTTTCTTATTGCATATCCCTTATTAGCCTCTGTCACAGCTATTTCAGAAGAAACTCTATACTCTTCAAAATGAGAGAGCTCCTTGTTTCTCCAGATGACTTCACCTGTATCTCTCTTTTCTAAAGTTACATCAAGCTCCACCTGGAGAAGATATTCCAAAGCTCTATCATTTTTATCATAGGCGATGACAAATTCCTTAAAAAGCTCTATCTTTCCCCTGATGACTGCATCTGCATCCCCTTCGTCTACAATGGAAACAGTCTTGCTTTTAACAAATTCATTTACTAAAGCTTCTGTCATATATCTTTCCAGTCCAGGCTCATAACTATCATTTTCGAAATAGGGGATAGCAACGGTATGAATGCCAGATAGGACTTCGCTCTGACCAATAAAATGGTAGCCACAACCTATAATCCCAAAGATGCAGAGGAGAGAGATAAGAACCCCTACCGTTTTGCTCATGAGATAACTCCAACAAACTTAAAGGGAGCAGGGCAAATCTTTATTCTGGTCCTTGACAACTGGCTTTTAGTTTCCTCTTTCAGCATCCTGAACCCCATATAAGATCATTTTACCACCACATTGACCAATTTCTTTGGCACAACGATAACCTTTTTAATTTCTTTGCCTTCAATCCACTTGCGTGCTTTCTCGTCAGATAGCGCAATTTTCTTTATCTCTTCCTCTGGAGAATCGACTGGTACAGTCACTCTGCTTCTCAATTTCCCATTGACCTGTATCACGATCAAGATCTCTTCTTCAATGATGGCTGCAGCATCATAGTGAGGCCAGGATGCCTTAAATATGCTCTCCTGCTTTCCCAGTTTCTTCCACAGTTCTTCTGTAATATGGGGCGCTATTGGGGAAAGAAGAAGAACAGCTGTCTCAATAGCTTCTTTTATAACAGCAAGTTCCTGTTCATCCTTCATGCTGGTAAGATCAAATTGATAAATGGCATTGACCAACTCCATAATAGCGCTTATTGCAGTATTAAAATGGAATCTATCCTCAATATCATGAGTCACCTTCTTTATGGTAGCATGTGTTTTAAAGCGAAGTTTTACCAACCGTTCATCAAGAGCAGCGTTTCCATCAAAAGGTTTTACGTGTTCAAGGATAGAAAAATGATCTGCTACCATCCGCCAGACCCGATTGAGGAACCGGAAGGCACCTTCTACCCCCTGGTCACTCCAATCCAAATCTTTCTCCGGTGGAGCCGCGAAGAGACAGAATAGCCTGGCAGTATCAGCACCATAATGTTTAATCAATGATTCGGGATCTACCACATTTTTCGTTGACTTGGACATCTTCTCAATTCGTCCCACCTGAACCGGTTGATGACAGTGGGGACAACATCCTTCTACCACTTCCTCGGGATAAAGCCATCCATGAACCTCACACTTTAAAGTCTCTTTACAGACCATCCCCTGAGTTAAGAGATTTTTAAAGGGCTCATCTACCTTTATCAATTCCATATCTCTTAAAGCCTTAGTGAAAAACCTTGCATAAAGCAAGTGGAGCACTGCATGCTCAATACCCCCGATATATTGATCCACAGGCATCCAAAAATCAACCTTATTGCTATTAAGAGGTGAGGTATCACATTGAGGACATGTATAACGTGCAAAGTACCAAGAAGATTCAACAAAAGTGTCCATGGTATCGGTTTCCCTTTGTGCAGAACTTCCACACTTCGGGCAGGTGGTATCTACAAACTCCTTACAATCTTTAAGAGGGAACCCTCCCATACCTTTTATCTCAACATCATGCGGCAAAATCACTGGCAAATCACTATAGGGAACAGGAACCGTTCCGCAGCTCTTACAGTAAATAATAGGGATAGGGTTTCCCCAATACCTCTGTCTGGAAATGCCCCAGTCTTTGAGTCGATAGTTGACAGTTCTCTTCCCACAGCCCTTTTCTTCTAAATAGTTGATAATGGCATCCATTGCTTTAACATTATGCATCCCATTAAAGTGTCCTGAGTTTACCATTACCCCTTCATCTAGATAAGCCTCCCTCATTTCCTCCTGACGAAGTTCCTCTTCTTTCGGCTGAATAACTACAATGCGCTCCAATCCATATTTTACAGCAAATTCGAAATCCCTCTGGTCATGGGTTGGAACCGCCATAACTGCACCTGTCCCATATTCCATGAGAACAAAATTGGCAACATAAATGGGCATCTTATGATCAGAAACAGGATTGATGCAATAAGCACCTGTAAAAACCCCCTCTTTTTCCAAATCGTCAGCGGATCTTGTGATTTTATCTTGCTTTACAACCTTCTCGACAAACGATTTCACAGCTTCTTCCTGTGCTGTTCCTTTAGAAAGTTCCAGTGCAAGAGGATTCTCCGGGGCCAGACTCATAAAGGTTGCACCGAAAAGGGTGTCTGGCCTGGTAGTAAAAACTGTAATCTTCTGGTCTCTTCCCTCAAGTGGAAAATCAATTGCTGCCCCTTCACTTTTGCCAATCCAGTTTTTCTGCATGGCAATTACTCTCTCAGGCCACCCGGTGAGTTTATCGCAATAGTCGAGTAACTCTTCGGCGTAATCTGTAATCTTAAAAAACCACTGCTCTAGCTCTTTCTGAGTTACTTCTAATCCGCAGCGCCAACAGAGCCCCCCTTCCACCTGCTCGTTGGCCAAAACGGTCTGACATCTTTCGCACCAATTAACGAACGATTTTCTTTTATAAACCAATCCTTTTTCATACATCTTCAGGAAGATCCACTGTTCCCACTTATAATAGAGGACATCACAGGTAGCCAGTTCCCTATTCCAATCATAACTGAACCCCATTCTCTTAAGTTGTTTCTTCATGTAATCTATGTTCTCGTATGTCCATTTCGCCGGGTGAACCCCGCTCTCAATGGCAGCATTTTCTGCCGGCATGCCAAAAGCATCCCATCCCATAGGGTGGAGGACATTATAACCTTGCATCATCTTGTAACGCGCAATTACATCTCCAATAGAATAATTCCTCACATGCCCCATGTGAATCCGGCCAGAGGGGTAGGGGAACATCTCCAGCAAATAGTACTTCTTCCTGCCAGAATCTTCACTAACCTCAAACAGCTTCTGTTTATTCCAGTACTCTTGCCACTTATTTTCAATTTCTTCCGGGTTATATGTTTCTGCCATATAGATTCCAATTGAGAATTATGATAATTCCTTAATCTCTTAATTCCTGAATTTGCCATTAAACGTAGATTTTTCTAACATAAGAGCGAATCTTTAGCAAGGCAAAAAGTTCTATTTAAAACCATTATTTACCAACAAATAAAGAATGACATATTGCTTTATCAATTTTTGCAATTGACTTTAATTTTTTGTCTATGGTAAGTTTAAATTCAGCAAACAAAATTGTATGTACTGTGAACATTTTCTAAAAATACTGATGAAATTCTTTGCCTGTCTTATACCTCTTATCATTTTTGTAAGTATAAATACTGTTCCTTTAGAATTACCTACCATCTCTCAGGATGAGCAGAATCAATCCATCAAGTCCTCAGCATCAAAAAAGTATAAGGTACACTTTTTTAGTCTCAAAAGAGGCCATAAAATCTCCTCTTCTTATTTTACATTTAAGGATCAGGAAAAAT
>WTBG01000301.1 GCA_013139225.1 Deltaproteobacteria bacterium | reverse complement strand
ACCAGAAAATCAACCAGCCTCATTCTAGAGCAGGTCTTGAGTGTATCGATTGTCACATGCCTGACGCCGTTAAAAAGAATACCTCATCGGGGGAGGGAGTGCACTTGAAAGGCGATGCCAAAACTCACATCTGTACCATAAACACAAATGCAAACCCCTCCGACATGTATTACCCACAGAGCGGGAAAACTTTTGCAGATGGTTTTCTTACCTTAAACTTTGTATGTCTGGGATGTCATAACGGGATTCTTGCGATAGAAAGGGAATTCGACTTTGCATTTCATGGAGCAGCGTTAATTCACTCCGATTAATTCTCTATCCGATTACTTCGCAGCTAAAAAGAAGGGTATCATAAACAAAACGATACTGGATACTTGATGCTAGATACTGGATAAAAAAAAGTTGCTCGATATTCGGTTGCGCTGCTCGTTTCGTCCTTCGTAAAACGGTTACGTTGTTGCTTGCCCTCATATTTTTTTCTCTGATTCAACACGCAACCGATACCCGTAAACCGTTACGAGTTGCGCAACCGCAACCGTTTTACGCAACCCAAATCTTATATGGCCATACTAAATTAATCCAGCATCAAGTATCTAGCATCCAGCATCACTATCCAATGTCTAACACTCTACATCCAGCACCCAGTCTATTCGAAGCTTACTCAAGTTCCCCTGCCCTACTTATACTCCTTAAAATTCACCTCAAACACCACTTTCTTCTTGTTCTTTACTAAAACTATCTCGGCCTTCTCGTTAAGACCAATTGTATCATAAGGGAAATAGGATCTTACTGTTGCACGATACTTAGAAAACCCTGAAGTTGCAACCCGTTTTTCAGGAAGATAGGCAACGTGATTAGCTGAAATCTTCTCCGGCTCAATGTTTTTACCTTTTTGCACCAGATATACCTTATATGCACTAGCAAAGTCTATCCTGTTCCCAAAAGTATGGATATCGATCTGCAAATCGACACTTTTTGTAATTCTTTCTTTCTCTTGATCAGAAATTCTTTTGCCTCCGGCAGATAAAAGACCAGAGAGCACCACAAGTTTATTCCACTTCGTTCTGATTATCCCATTCTCTTCAAATAAATCTTTCTCCCCAAACCTATAGTTCTTCTCCAGATATTCAGCAACATTATATCCCTGCTTTTCTCCCTGCTTTATTGCATCCTCAATATCTTTCTCAGTAAGGTTTAGCAGAATACCTGCAGCATTATGGCAGGGCACAAAAAACGAAAGACAGAGAAATATGGTGATTATGCTTTTTTTCATCTCACTCACCTCCCGAAGAAAATAAATCCGAAATTCGAATATCTAAATTATAACCACGAAGCCCACGAAGAATTACTAATTACTAAATAAAAAATGGAAATAAAATAAAATGACTATTGAGTTAACTCAGCAAAGAAGTAGATTGCTTCGTCATCTGCCAAGGCAGACTCCTCGCAATGACAAAAGGGGGTGTCTTTGCGAGCAAAGCGAAGCAATCTCATAAAATTGAGATGATTTGGGCAGTAAAAATACATTTTTCCAATCTCTTGCTGAGTAAAGTCAATAACCATTTAAAGTAATATCCAGAATCCAGCATCTAGCATCAAGTATCCATTATCTTTCTGTCATATACTTGATTTGGACTTCGATATTCGGATTTTGCAAAGGTTGTGATGTTTCGATAAAAAAGTTGAATTGCTAAACAGACTACAGAAACTTCAAGACACAGCACTATTTAGTGAGCTGACTACTAAAATGTGTAGTTCACTCCTATACTTACAATGTATGCTTTCCCATCCAGCTCATTGTCTTCCCTGTCATTGTAGTCTCTGAAATTGAACTTGCTATAAAAAGAGAGGTAAGGTTTATAGAGGTAATCCAGTCCGATGGAAGTATTAATACGTTCTATATGCAGGTCTGATAATTGTCCTACATTGCTACCGTAAACGTTAGAATCAAAATCAGATTTTGAATTGATATACGTGAAATCAGTGGTAAGGGCAAGGTTTCTGTTGAAACGGTAATTAAGTACAAACTGATAGCAATTGCTTAGAGCATCATAAGGCATACGATCATCAAAGAGGAAAGCAGATAAATCGTTCCTGTGATAGGTTTTATAGGCTGAGCGTGTATCAATATCAGTATCAACCAAGCTATAGGAACCAGTAAGAATAAGATTATCCCTGGGGGCATACCATACGCTAAACATAAATTCTGTCCGTTCTTCATCAGTATTATAGCTGTTACTATCAGAATCTACATAATTCAAGGTTGAGGATAGGGAAAGATTTGCTCTCGGATTCCAATTGAGCGAAAGCTGAATATCGTCTGTCCTGGTAGGCACACTGGTTTGCTTGTAATTAAATAATCCCAACCATTCTTCATTGGTGAACGGATCATCAACCCTCTCATTTTTATAACGTATATTAAAATTGACCTTCCGGTGTGGTCTGCTAAAAAAAGAAATTCTAAAAACTTTCTTGAAAGTAGAGTTCTCGGCACTATTGCTGCGATCGATATCCTCCCAACGGTAACTTCCTCTCAAAAAGCTTCGCTTCCATGGTTTTGTCCTGAAGGAAACAACACTTTTCTTAACATCTTTTTCCATAGAATCGGGAACATTGTTATCCATATCGTAATCAGAATGACTGAAATTGAAGATGATATACTTTAAACTGGCAGTTGTAAAACGAAATGCGTAACTGTCAAAATCTCGCTTATAATGAGTGTCTCTATTACGGTTTTCACCCGTCTCATAGTGGAAGTAAAGTTCAGATTGCAAAGGCAGATCTGCTTTTGCCTTAAACTTGTTAATATACGTCCTTGAATCCGGAATATTGTCGTACTCCTGAAACCCTTTTACGGGGAACGACGGAACTTCAAAACCATAATACGCTATTGGAGTTCCCCCTCCTGCATTAAAGGTTCTCTGTAGATAGTTGTAATTCAGGGTGAGATACCCTATCGTCATATCTGCCCCTATATTAACGTCTTCCGTTGTTTGGTCGACATACCTGTTCTTTGAGGTAACATGACACTGGGAACAATGGGTAACCGTAGTAGCTTGACGGTGACCTCTCCTATTCTGCTGGCGATAATCTGAATTTATCTTAAGGTTGGGAATAAATGGAATGTATAAAGTGTTGTTACTCTTAATCTCCTCATAAATAATGCTATTTCTCTCACCCGCATTAAAGTCTGTAAAGGAATCCTGGTTGTACAAAGGGTCATGATCAAGGTAGTGCTTATAACGGATATATGATGTTTCCGATTGAAAAATCCTGTTTACATCTAAATCCATCAGATAATTCTGATCATCTTCATCTTTAATTTCCCCTTTAAGATCAAAGTATTTACTGCGGGTATTGGCCTTTAAGGAAAAATATCCCTCCATGCCAGAATGCAATACATCGTATTCACCTACCTTTCCTCGATTACCATCTACACCATCATAGTGATACCCAACACTTGCATCAAAGGAACATTCTGCTCCTTCAAGCAGGTCTTTCGCCCAACTCCCTTTACAGGTTAGGGAAATAATTGCAGCTATTATAATTAGAGAAAATACATATATGAAATCAGTTTTTTTATTCACT
>WTBG01000185.1 GCA_013139225.1 Deltaproteobacteria bacterium | reverse complement strand
TTCGCATCAGGGTCTGCATCAATAGCAACAACCTTATACCCCTTTTCAGCAAATGCAAAGCAGAGTGCTGCTGATATGGTTGTTTTCCCCACCCCCCCTTTACCAGTAACTGCAATCTTCATAATTACTCCTTTCCTTTAAAAAGTATTCAATCAACAAAAGTAATATTAGTTTCTATCCTGCAAAAAGTCAAGCGAGTGAGATATTCCTAAAAAACGTTCACAATTTTTTGATGCAGTTTTTACTCTCTTGCCAATAAAATACTTAAAGCTATTATCCCACAAGTACAAGTAAAAAAATCAATTGAAAAAAGCTGCTTCTCCTGAAGCTCTGCTGCGTAATAATTCACCATGAAATTCAATAAAAAAATAAAAGATTTATAAAAGATATCTACCATATGTAGTATGTCTTTTAATTCTATACACTAAATATTGATATCTGTCTAAATTGTAAGAGATTTTTGTAATTTTGTTTCATTTTTCTGCTTGACAATATACCAGAAACAAGTACACTTGGAACTTAGTGGTACAAAGTGGTATAAAGTGGTTTGTCAGATGAGGTACAAGCATGTTTCGTGGTAAATATGAACATACGATCGATACCAAAGGCAGGGTAAGTTTGCCTGCAAAGTATAGAGAAATTTTAACAACCAATTACAACGATCGCTTAATTATAACCAATTTTGATAGTTGTCTTGTCGCCTACCCTTATGAAGAATGGATTAAGCTTGAGGAACGATTCAGCCAACACTCTATTATGGAAGAAGATGTACAAACCTTTATCCACTATTTCATTTCCGGAGCTGCCGAATGCACTCTGGATAAACTGGGAAGAATTCTTATACCCCCTTATTTAAGAAAACATGCTGCCTTAGAGAGAGATGCGGTTTTTGTAGGTATGATCACAAGAATTCAGATTTGGGATAAAGCCAAATGGGAACAAAAGTTCATGGAAGCTCAAGAGAAGTTTAATCAAATCAAGGGAAAAGAAACATTGGCTAAGTTGGGATTCTAAAATCCTGAATATTTATGGGAATCACACACATTCCAGTACTGCTAGCAGAAGTAGTTTCTTACTTACACTGTAAAGCTAACGGAATTTACCTGGACGCAACGGTAGGGAGTGGTGGACATGCTTCTAAAATCCTGAAAGACAATCCTGAGATTAAGGCACTCATCGCCATTGACAGGGACGAGGATGCTATCAAGCGGGCACGCAAACGATTAGAGCCGTTTTCTCAAAAAACATTTATCTTTCAGGACAACTTCATCAATGTACGAACGATCTTAAAAAAATTAAATATTAAAGGACTGGACGGGATTTTGCTGGATCTGGGAGTATCTTCCTGGCAGTTAGAAGATCCTAAACGAGGTTTCAGTTTTAGACTGGAGGGGCCATTAGACATGAGAATGGATAGAAACCTGCCGAACACTGCCTTTGATTTGGTAAACACCCTGTCCGTATCCCAGCTGAAACAAATCCTTTACAATTATGGAGAAGAACGGTTTGCACCAAGGATTAGCAGAGCACTGGTTGCTGAGAGGGAAAAAGAGCCCATCTCTGACACTTTGAAATTGAGCAAACTAGTAACTTCATCCATCCCTCCTTCTTACAGACAAAGAAAAATTCATCCTGCCACTAAAACATTTCAAGCTTTACGAATAGCTGTAAATAACGAGCTTTATAACCTTACTGCAATTATTGAAGAAGGCATTGACCTGCTGGCACAAAAGGGAAGATTCTGCGTCATTTCATTTCACTCTCTCGAAGACAGAATTACAAAGAATCAATTCAGGGAATTAGCTAAAGAGCACTCTTTTGATGAACGGGGATTCCCCTTAAGAGATATTAAACCAAAAAAGATAAAAATCATTACCAAAAAACCAATAACCCCAAAACCAGAAGAAATCATGGAAAACCCCAGAGCACGTAGTGCCAAAATGAGAGTGGCAGAAAAATTATAACCATGACTAACAATTCACGTACTCTCCTTAAACGCCAGAAAATAAAAAGACGGAAGAAAAAAAGGCAATGGAATGCTCTTCCGCTATTTATTTTAATTACTTTATTTATATGCAGCTTGATATTTTTTGTTTGGTCCCGACTACAAATTACCTATTTGGGATATCAAATTTCCCAGGCTAACAACGAACAAGAGCAACTTCTAAATCTTAATAAAAAATTAAAATTGGAAGTGGCATCCCTGCAATCACTCTCTCGTATTGAGAATATAGCTAAAAATCAATTAGGATTAGTTAACCCCAAACCTCATCAAATGGTCTTTATGAAATGAAAAGACACTCTCCCAGAAGATGGTTAACATTCCGTATTTATACTATCTTGTCTGTCTTTATCCTTTTACTCCTTATTATTATTTTCAGGGCATTCCAACTCCAGATAACCGAAAAGGATAAACTCACCCAGCTGCTTGAAAAACAATACCTAAAATATGTCAAGCTATCACCCAAAAGGGGAATTATTTATGACCGAAAGAAGAGAGAGTTAGCAATAAGTATAGAAGTCGATTCAGTATATGCCAGACCAGGGGAAGTAAAAAATAAAAAGGGTGTTGCCAAGAAACTCTCTCCCATACTCCAAATCAGTTATAGAAATTTAAAGAGCAATTTAGAATCTGACCGTCCTTTTGTCTGGCTGAAGAGAAGGATATCGCCCTCTAAAGCCAGGAAGATTGAAAATCTCAATTTAGAAGGGGTAGGCTTTATTAAGGAGAGTAAGAGATTTTACCCCAATAAAGAGTTAGCCAGTCATTGCCTGGGATTTGCTGGCATAGATCTTAAAGGATTGGAAGGCATTGAACTTAAATATGATAGCTATTTGAAAGGCAAACCCGGATATCTTCTGGTTGAAAGAGATGCTCTGGGAAGAAACATCTATACTCAAAACATCAAACAGGTAGATGCCACCAAAGGTTACAATCTTCAACTGACAATTGACAAAACTATCCAGCACTTTGTTGAAAAGGCTCTTGAAGAAGGGATGAAAAAAAGCAAGGCAAAAGCAGGAGTCGCCATTGTTATGGCTCCTAAGACCGGAGAGATTTTAGCCCTGGCAGTACGTCCCACATTCAACCCCAATAATTTCTGGGATTATTCACCCCCCCAATGGAGGAACAGAGCGGTTACCGATGCCTTTGAGCCAGGATCAACATTCAAAACTTTCCTCATCTCCTCCGCACTTGAGGAAAGAATTTTCAAACCCCAAGATATTTTTTACTGCGAAAACGGTTCTTACCCTTTTGGAGGAAAAGTCATCCACGATGTGCACAAATATGGATGGCTAACTCTCAGCAACATTATTAAACACTCAAGCAATATTGGAGCCTGCAAAATAGCAGAAAACCTTGGTCGAGAAACGTTCTATAGCTATATCAGGAAGTTCGGATTTGGCAGTAAAACCGGCATCGATCTACCGGGAGAAACAAGCGGTCTGTTGGCACTCCCCTACAGATGGTCCCGAATGCATCTTGGGACTATCTCTTTCGGTCAAGGAATTTCTATCTCTCCTGTTCAACTCATCACTGCATTTTCAGCAATAGCCAACGATGGTGTTTTGATGAAACCTCATCTGGTTAAAACTATTTTTGATGACAGGGGTAAGATTATCAAAGAATTTCATCCAGAAAGCAGAGGGGAAATTATCACCCGGCGCACCGCTAATCAAGTAACTTCCATCTTGGAAACAGTAGTAGAAGAAGGGGGCACTGGTGTAAATGCTTTCATTCCTGGATTTAGAATAGCAGGCAAAACCGGCACCGCTCAAAAAGTGGATCAACAGACCAAACAGTACTCAAAAAGCAAGGAGACCGGTTCATTCATGGGTTTTCTTCCAGCAGACGATCCCAAACTGGCTATGATTGTAATCATCGATGAACCACAGGGGATATCCTATGGCGGCACTGTTGCTGCCCCCGTCTTTAAAGAGGCCGCCAGTCATATTATCCGTTACTTAAACATTCCTCCAAACAAGGGTCATACGACAATAGCTAAATATCGTCCTGAGACTAACATCCATCAGGAGAAGACTGCAATCAGCCAAACCTACCTGAAAAAAGTATCTTTAAGTGAACAGCACATTTCGAACAACATGCCCAATTTCTCAGGCTTAAGCATTAGAGATGTGCTCAGAATGGCAGAGGGACTTGACCTCACAATTGAAATCGCAGGTAGTGGAAAAGCTACAGGGCAGTATCCTCCTCCTGGGAATATTGTCGAATCTAACAGGAGGTGCTGGGTCAGATTCCAACCTATATTATAAATCGATGCAACTACTAAAACTGATCGAAGGATTAAAACGAAGAGAAGTGAAAGGAAATATTTACACTGACATAAAGGGCATTGCCCATAATTCCAAAAACATCGGGGATGATTATCTATTTATTGCCCTTAAGGGTTTTAGAGAAGACGGGCACCACTACCTTTCCGAAGCCATTTCTTCGGGGGCTAAAGCAGCAATCGTGGAAGAAAATCAAATTTCAGAAGAAGGGATTGCTATAATCAAGGTGCCCGATACCAGAGTAGCACTGGCTCAGGTCTCCTCCTGCTTTTATCAGCATCCCTCTAATAAACTCAAAGTTATAGGGATTACCGGTACAAACGGAAAAACAACGATCAGCTACCTGCTGGAATCCATTCTGAAAACGGCAGGTTATCATCCTGGAGTAATAGGAACAATCGATTACCGTTTTGGGGAACATCAACGGGATGCTTTTAATACCACTCCTGATGCTCTGTTTTTACAGAGGATCATGAGAGAAATGGTTGAGGCAAATACTACTCATCTTATTTTAGAGGTATCCTCACATGCCCTGGAACAGTACAGAGTGGAGGGTATAAACTTTGATGTTGCTGTCTTTACAAATTTGACTGCCGAACATCTGGACTACCACAAAAGCATGGAAAACTACTCCAAGGCAAAGGCATTGCTCTTTACACATCATATTAATCAAAGCTCAAAGAAAAAAACATATGCAGTCATTAACCATGATGATCCTCTGGGCAAATCTCTCTGCAGGAAAACAAAAGCTCAATTGTTTCGCTATGGACTTAGAGAGGGGATTGAAATTAAGGCAAAAGATATCAGACTTGAAAATGATGGACTATACGCCATGGTTACCACTCCTTACGGGGAAGTTGAGATTAATTCTTCCCTGCTCGGCGACTTTAATATTTCAAATGTCTTAGCTGCTGTGGGCGTCGCAATTACCCAAGATATCCCTCTTAATACCATTAATCAAGGTATTGCTAATCTAAAATCGGTACCGGGAAGACTGGAAAGAGTACCCAACAAAGATGGTTTGACCATACTTGTCGACTATGCTCACACCAGTGATGCTCTGGATCATGTATTAACCATGCTTAAGAGCTTACAGCCAGGAAAATTGGTTACCATTTTTGGATGTGGTGGAGACCGGGATCAAACGAAAAGAGGGCCCATGGGCAAGATCGCAACCAGTAAGAGTGATTTTACTATTATCACTTCTGACAACCCACGCACAGAGGACCCCATGGATATCATTGAACAGATTGAATCGGGGATTGACCAATCCATTGCTAAAAAATATCGCTTACAGGAATTAGCAAACATCGAGCACAGCAAGGGATACACTATTATTTGCGATAGGAGAGAAGCCATCAGGATAGCAGTTAGCCTGGTCAAACCTGGCGATATCCTGCTTATTGCCGGCAAAGGGCATGAAGATTACCAGATCACAGGAAACAAAAAGCATCATTTCAGTGATAGAGAAGAGGTGATGGAGGCACTCAAGATTCGGGATAGAATAAGAAACTAAGGGGGAAGGGTTCAGGGAACAGGGGGATGCTTGCTTTTGGATTGAGTAAAAACCAGAATAGCCTGTATTAATTAAAATAATATCTTCGTGTCCTTTGCGTCTTCGCAGTTATCATAAAAAAGAACTTATAAAACAACCAATTTACAAAAAATGGAACTTAAAGCAGAAGAAATTCAAAGAGCGGTTGAAGGTCGGTTGATACAGGGTGTTCCCAATCATCTTTTGAGAGGGGTTTCTACCGATTCCCGTACCATTAAAGCAGGGGAATTATTCATCGCCCTTAAAGGTGATCGGTTTGATGGTCACAACTTCATCAATAAAGTTCTAGACAGAAATGCTTCAGGATTGATTGTTGGAAAGGGATTTCACTTAAGAGATGTGTCTGCACTAAAAAAAGATATTCCTGTTATTCAGGTTGATGACACTCTCAAAGCTTTGGGAGATCTAGCCTCCTTCTGGATACAACGAAATAGAGCAACTATTGTAGCTATTACTGGCAGCAACGGGAAAACCACTACCAGAGAAATGACTGCAACTATTTTAGAAAATTCCCATCGCGTACTAAAACCCGA
This sequence comes from Deltaproteobacteria bacterium, assembly GCA_013139225.1. Lineage (GTDB taxonomy): Bacteria > Desulfobacterota > WTBG01 > WTBG01 > WTBG01 > WTBG01. Next base: position 2,545 of record WTBG01000185.1, on the reverse strand, counting down.
ACACAACTGGAATAATCTGATTGGTCTTCCCCTAACCTTGTTGCGTCTTAAGCCCCATCACGAAATCGCCCTGGTAGAGATGGGTATGAACAGGATAGATGAGATTAAAAGACTTTCCCAAATAGCAAAACCTCAAATTGGCTTGATTACCAATATCAGCCCTTCCCACCTTCAATATCTCAAAACCCTTCAGAATGTAGCTAAGGCTAAAGGGGAACTTTTCGAATCACTTGCCTCTGAAAACTATGCAGTGGTTAATACTGATGATCCTTTGATTGTTTGGCTATCAAAGTCATGTCCTGCCAGGAAGGTTACCTTCGGTATCAATTCTCAGGCACAGGTTACAGCCACTGATATGACTGCTTCAGACTATAGCACAAATTCATTCACTCTAAAAATAGAAAGGGAAAGTATCCCTATTGTACTCAAGACTCCGGGACTCCACAATATTTACAATGCTCTGGCAGCAGCTTCTATCGCTACCATTTTCAAACTGAACTTAGAAGAAATTAAAGCAGGGCTAGAATCTTTCACTGCTTTTCCAGCGAGAACGGAAATTATAACTATCGATGACAACATAAATATAATCAATGACACATACAATGCCAACCCCAAGTCTATGGAGATTGCACTCAGAATCTTATCTCGACTGAAAGGTGAAAACAGGGGAATTGCTGTTTTAGGTGATATGCTGGAATTAGGAGAAGCTTCTAAAGATTTGCACCAACAAATAGGTTCTTTAATAAAGAAATTGGATATCGATGCAACATTTCTCATAGGAACTTATGCTCAAGTAGTTGCGGAAAGCGCAACCTCTCATGGAATAAGTGAGGAAGCAATCTATGTTGGGAAAACCCACGAACAAATTGCACAACAGCTCTATAAGAAAGCAAAAGAACATGATTGGATACTCTTTAAGGGATCCAGGGGAATGAAGATAGAGCGAATCTTAGAGCAATTTATTCAAATGAGGAACAACGCTTCTAAGGTTCCATCTGCTTCGGCTGTAACTGCAGGGTGTAATAATTAACCCGGGCTTCTCACAACATAGAAGGAGAAGTTAATGGCTCAAAAGCATATACCAAAAATCCTGGTTGTTGATGATGAGAAAGTGATAAGAGATATAACGCAGGCTTTCTTAATGTTGAACGGTTATGAGGTCGACACAGCTGAAAACGGGAAAGAGGCACTTGACAAGCTATTAAACAATACCTTCGACGTGGTAATCACAGATCTTAAAATGCCTCTGATGGGAGGAATGGAATTACTGGAGAAAATATCCAAAATTAAATTGAACGCAGTTACTATCGTATTAACAGGCTGTTCTGTTAATAAATCTGATTTTCCCAAGGAACCCTTTGCTCATTTACGTAAACCTTTTAGTCATAACCAACTTATCCAGGTTGTTCAAGAAGGACTAAAGACCCAAAGGACTCAACAAGAAAACTGAACCAACAGGAACTATTCTGATGCTATACCATCTGTTCTATCCTCTTCACGAAGCCTATAGCATATTTAACGTATTTCGTTACATCACTTTCAGGACTATCTATGCCATCCTTACTGCCTTATTGATTACCCTTATACTGGGTCCCTACTTAATTAAAAAACTCCAAGCACTCAATATAAAACAATACATAAGAGCAGATGGGCCATCCGCTCACCTAAATAAAAGTGGGACGCCTACCATGGGAGGAATCTTAATCCTTCTCTCTTTAACCATTGCCACTTTGTTCTGGGGAGATTTGACCAATATCTACATCTGGATTGCTCTCCTTACCACCTGGGGATTGGGAATAATAGGAATAATAGACGATTTAAAAAAACTAAGAAGCAAAAGCTCCGATGGGGTCTCACCACGTTTTAAACTGTGCGGACAGATTCTTTTAGGAGCAGCCCTCGGTACCTTCCTCTATCTTTCTCCTGATTTTGATAAAAATCTCACGATACCTTTTTTTAAAGCAATTTCCATCAACCTGGGAATTTTCTATATTCTCTTTGTAATCGTACTCATCGTCGGCACTTCTAACGCTGTGAATCTTACTGACGGGTTAGATGGCCTGGCCATAGGGCTGGTTTTGATTGTTACAACTACATATCTTCTGTTTTCTTATTTTTCCGGTCACATAAAGATAGCCAACTATCTTCAGATTCCTTACATTCCAGGCAGTGGAGAATTAACCATTTTCTGTGGTGCCCTTTTTGGAGCTGCCACAGGATTTCTCTGGTTCAATACCTATCCAGCACAGGTCTTTATGGGAGACGTGGGATCTCTTGCACTGGGTGGTGCTTTAGGGACAGTAGCTATCATCACTAAGCACGAAATTCTCCTCGCAATCGTAGGGGGAGTGTTTGTTGCAGAAGCACTCTCTGTTATCTTGCAAGTAACATCATACAAGTTGAGAAAAAAGCGGATTTTTGCAATGGCTCCGCTTCACCACCATTATGAGCTGAAGGGATGGGCAGAACCAAAGATTATTGTCAGATTTTGGATTGTTGCTGCCTTCCTGGCCTTAGTTGCTATAAGCACCCTGAAGTTGAGGTA
>WTBG01000229.1 GCA_013139225.1 Deltaproteobacteria bacterium | reverse complement strand
AAAGGGGGTAAAAATGAATATTTACGTAGGCAATTTGGCGCTCAATGTTACAGAAGAGGATTTACAACAAGCTTTCGGAGCCTTCGGTGAAGTTTCATCTGCTAAGATCATAAAGGATAAGTACAGTGGTGAATCAAGGGGATTCGGATTTGTGGAGATGCCGGCTGGAGCTGAAGCACAGACTGCGATCCAGGACATGAATGAGAAGGAATTGAAGGGGCTCAAGCTTAAAGTTAATGAGGCCCGACCTCAGAGGAATAAAAACAGTGGAGGCGATCGAAGATATTAGCACCAGTAAGAGATAATCTGGTTTCTTGGTAAAAATACCCCAAAAGATAGTCATAAATTCAGCAGTAATTGACGGCACTGTTTGAACACACTTCAACTTATAGCAAAGCGCATACAGGACAATAAGAGAGTTGCATGAAATTTACTGAACATGCATTGCATGAAAATATCCAAAAAGGAATAAGAAAAGCCGGCTTTACGGATAGCATGCCGGTACAGATACAAACGTTTAAGCAAACTCTGGATAATCAGAAAGATGTCTGTGTTCAGTCCCAGACAGGGACGGGCAAAACTGCGGCTTTCCTCATATCTGTTTTTCAGCTGCTCCTCACCAATGGTTTCTTACAAAAGAAAAAAGCACTTATTGTGGCCCCCACCCGGGAGCTGGCAGTCCAGATAACAAAAGAAGCAAAGTTGCTGGGATACTACCTTAACCTGCGCATCGGTTGTTTTTACGGGGGGATTGGCTTTGACAAACAGGAAGCCCTTCTGCGTAAGGGTGTGGATGTTGTTATCGGAACCCCCGGCAGGTTACTGGATTTCAGCCAGCAGCGAAAACTTGATTTCAGAAAGATCGGTATTCTGGTCATCGACGAAGCCGACCGGCTTTTTGATATGGGTTTTCTTCCTGACATCAGAAGGATGCTCAAAAAGATGCCTCCCTACAACGAGCGGCGCACAATGCTTTTCAGCGCCACACTTGATTACCGTGTTAAAGAACTTGCCTGGGAATACATGAATGAACCAGCAGAGATCGAAGTAACCCCAGAGCAGGTGACCGTTGAAAATATCTGCCAAGAGCTGTATCATGTGGAACAAAGTGAAAAGATGCGGCTACTGATAGGCATCCTAAAAAAAGAAAAGCCTGCTAACGTCCTGATATTCACCAACACCAAACACATGGCCTATGAAGTAGCTCAGCGCCTTGCTCACAACGGATACGATTGTAAATACATCATGGGTGACCTTCCCCAGAAAAAACGGTTGCAAGTTATTGAGGGGATCAAGTCAGGGAAAATAAACTACCTGGTAGCAACCGAAGTCGCCGCCCGGGGTTTGCATATTGATGATCTGGGCCTGGTGGTTAACTATGATCTTCCGACTGAGTGCGAGAGCTATGTCCACCGAATCGGCCGCACTGCTAGGGTCGGAAAGTCTGGCAAAGCCATAACCTTTGCCTGTGATAAATATGTCTATGGTCTTGAGGCAATCGAATCCTATATAAATACGAAAATTCCAGTTTTGTGGGCCGATGATGATATTTTTGAGAAAGACATGAGCGCTGGCATGACCTTTCGGCAGACGAAAGGCGGCAAAAAATTGCCACGAGATAAAGCTACACGCTTACACTCGCGGCGGCACGACAGTGCGGAAAACAAACGGCCCATGAAAAGGAAGATTCACCAGGCACCCTCTGATACCAGATCTTCTTCAGGCGTCCGAGGTCCCCAAGACAAAACCTCTCCCCACGCACATACTGATGCAGCAAAGGTTCTCATCCTACCCAAGCGCCAGCATGCTAAAAAGCAATCTAGAAAACACACCACTTACCACCCGGGCAGAAGTAGCACGCCGGAAGAACGGATTGCGTACTACAGGAAGAAATACGGTGATGATTTCAAATCCCTTCCGCAAGCTGTTAAGCAAACCGTCAAGCACAGGGAGACCACGAAAAAAAAATCGTTTCTGCGTAAAATTATAGATTGCTTGGCAAAATGACCTCAAGGAGATTTCCGGTGGTTCTCTGATAATGATAGTAACTCACTTTTTGACGAAGTAAGTTATAGCCAAACCTTCCTTCTACGCCAACCAAATGATAATTTCAAGATACACCAAAATCCACCGCCTAATTTTACAAACACATAATATACTTTCTATTGCTCTGTTTTTTTATTTCACCAACTTAAACAAAGGAAAATTGTTTTTCCCTTTATCGGACAATTAGTTTGAAGAACAGGTGGTGGATCAAGTTTATAGCAGAATGGTTAACAGATTATCTCCCTGATTTATCGGTTCCTCTGTTATTATTCCTCTTTGCGAAATCCATCGATTACCCAATAAATTACTCTAACCAATATAAACATAATACATACTATTATTGCAGATACTATTGGTAACTCTATGAATAACATGTTTTAATTTGGCTTAGAGCATTAAATAACAATGATATAAATGAATACAAAAGCAGTGAAGGTAATTAGGCTGCCGAGCCTTGTACATCTATTCCCAACTTGCTACATTTCTCTATTAAGGGGTTCGGCACACACATTTCCTGGTAGAGGTTCCCACTTTTCCGAAAATATCTTCCATTCTCCATCTTCTTTTTTGAGTACCAGTGATTTCATTCCGCAGTCCGAATGGTTATCAGAACGGTAATACTGTTTGAAATTCACCACTGCATGTGTATCCTCGAGGATAATTTGTAAATCCTTGAAGATAAGTGAAATTTGATGATATCTCTCAGCAAGGTCTTTTTTTAAAGTACTCCATTGATTCCAATCCATACCCCTTGAGTTAAAATCTCTTGAGTATCGTTGCATGTAGCTCTCATGATCTTTGCTTTCCCACTCATCCTTCCATTCAAGTATAAACTTATGTACAACCTCTTTGTCGATATTTCGGGTGTGCTTAGGTAGTTGTAGAGTTTCTATTTCTTTCTCTCCTCCTGTCTCTTCCTCTGTCGCTAGATTATCTGTCAGAGTAGTTGCTTTAAAATCCCATGTCTTTTCACTTATGTCGTTTGCAATCTTAGGGTAAACAGTGGAATCTATGAGTGCTTCAGCAATGCTTTGCTTTGTTAGTCTCAAGGTCTCAATAAGTGTACCCAATTTTGACCTTTCTAAGTATTTTTCTATCGGTAATGAAACCAGGGCATAGACATGGCCATTGGGATCAACCCAATAGCTTTCAATTTGACTGTC
>WTBG01000182.1 GCA_013139225.1 Deltaproteobacteria bacterium | reverse complement strand
AAACAATCTGGGCTTCTTCAACGTATGGAGTTATATATAAGTCTGCTGCACCCAGAAATTCACACAGCTCCTTAAGTTCAACAAAGCGGTTTTGAAATATGACATGTTCACTGACTTTCAGGTTTTGCGCAAGTTGCTGTAAGCTTATTCTATATTCTTCACCGTTTACTTTTAAAACGTGTGGGTGTGTAGCGCCAAGGATAATATAAGTAACATCAGGATGCTGTTTTATGACCTCAGGAAGTGCTTTAATCATATACTCAATACCCTTGTTTGGCGAAAGAAGACCAAAGGTTAAAAGGACTTTTTTGCCTTCGACACCAAATTGATCCTTGTAAAAGTTGGGATCAACAAAAGGAGTGTCGTGAATACCATGGTGGATGAAGGCTATCTTTTCTTCAGGGACAGAATAGATATCAATAAGAAATTCACGTGTTTTCTCACTCATCACAACGAGTTTGTCAGAAAGTGTCACTAATTTATTCGTGACTTCCCGGTATTCCGGAGGAGGATCTTTTAATATTGTATGCAATGTAGTAACAACCGGCATACGAAGATCACTTAAGAGTTTTAAAATGTTACTGCCTGCCGGTCCTCCGAAAATTCCGTATTCATGCTGAAGGCACACAATATCAATCTGGTTTATATTAAGAAACTCAGCAGCAACGCTATAGTCAGAAAGCTTGTTTTGATTTATTTCAAAATGAACCTTTTCAGGATATTGGTATCCTTCTGGTATATCATTCATCACCACTGCCCAGCAATCGATATTCGTGGATTCTGCTGATAAAGCCTCCACCACGTCTGTCGTAAACGTTGCGATGCCACACTGGCGAGGCGAATAGTTACCAATAACAGCAACAGAGTTTATTCCCTCGTGGTATTTGATAAGAGATGACATAACACCTTCTCCTTCACATTTTAAACAAGTCTAACCTGATATTAGCAAATTATTGACAATGATATAACATATTTTGAATACTTCCCCTTGCTTGGCAGGCTGGTTTTTCATTTACTAAAATGCTTCTTAAGCCCTCCCATACGTCTCAGTCATCTCCAGTAAACTCTGTTCAAGAGAATGTGTTATCTGCTCTGGCAAAAGCTTCCATTCCCAGTTACCTTTTGCAGTGGAGGGTAGATTCATCCTATCCTCCTCACCAAGACCCAGAACATCCTGCATAGGAAAAATAACCATGTTTGCAACAGACATCATAGCAAGTCGGATGAGTTCCCAATGAACATCATGCGCCGAAACTTTACGTCCAAGGTACTGAAAAAACTTATTCTTAACCTCCTGCGTTATCTCATTTTCAAACCATCCCCTTATGGTATTGTTATCGTGTGTTCCGGTATACAACACGCAGTTTTTCACGTGATTATGAGGCACATATGGATTCGTGGCAAGATCATCACCAAAGGCAAAAAGAAGCACCCGCATGCCCGGGAACCCATATCGGTCCATGATTGCTCTTACATCGGGAGTAATGATGCCAAGATCTTCAGCAATGATAGGTGAATCAGGAAATTGTTTAATAAGCACATTGAAGAAGTCTTCTGCAGGTACGTCAACCCACTTTCCTTTAATAGCATTCTTTTCGCTTGCTGCAATTTCCCAGCAGGCAATTAATCCCCTGAAGTGATCAATTCGAATCATGTCAAAAAGATTCAAATTGTGTTTAATCCTCTTTATCCACCATTCATATTTTCTTTTCTTCAATGCATCCCATTTGTAAACAGGATTCCCCCAGAGCTGTCCTGTCTCGCTGAAATAATCAGGGGGGACACCTGCAACAAAAGATGGCCGTTTTGCATCATCAAGTTTAAACATTCCAGGGTCTGTCCATACATCCACACTATCATGGTCCACGTAAATTGGTATATCCCCAAAAATCTGGATGTCTTTTTTGTTACAATACTCCTTGAGAGAAAACCACTGCTTAAGAAAAACATATTGAAGGAACTTTTCCATCTCGATTCTTTCGTGAAGTTTTTTGCTCAACGTTTGCAAGGCTTTCGGCTGTCTATCTCGAATTTCCTGGGGCCAGTCACTCCAAACCCGTCTCTGAAAATGTTCTCTACAAGCAACAAAAAGTATAAAATCTTCAAGCCAATGGGCATTTTCTTTATCAAACTTCAAACATTCTTTCTTCTTACTATTCTTAGAACGCTCATAGGCAATATGAAAAAGATTTTCCTTGTAAGCAATAACTTTGTGATAATCAACCTTTCTCTGGGGAAAGTTGGGTACGGGTTCAAGATCTTTCCTGGAAAGGAAACCATCTTGCACCATAAGCTCCGGACTTATCAGCAGCAGATTGTTGGCAAAAGCAGATATACTATGGTAGGGAGAATTACCATAAATTGGATCCGCAGGATTTAAGGGGAGAATCTGCCAGTAATGTTGCTTGGCCTGAGAAAGAAAATCTGCAAATTTATAAGCCCAGGGGCCCATATCCCCTATACCATAAGGTGAGGGAAGAGAGGTTATGTGAAGTAGTATCCCGCTTCCCCTTCTCTTCATCTTTTTTCTCCTCATATAGAATTTTAAAACTAACACTAGAGATTTGTTTCAAAGCCAAAATCTCTGGGATACAATCAGGTTTTCAGATTTTTGCCTGAACGAGATCTCTCATTCAGGTGCTATCTGTTCCACTTTTTACTTAATAATTTTTAGATGCCTGTTTTTTTCGATTTTTTCAATCTTTTTCAGAAATTGTGGATGGACATTCCACTGGCCTTCATTTGTCTTAATACTCATTGTTTTCCGATTAATACGTATAATGATTCCGCGAACCATGTTCTTCCCACCACGAAACTCAACTATATCACCTGTCTTGAATTTCTTTGAAAGCTCCAATGCTTCTCTACTGGCAAGATACTTTAAGCGTTCTACAATTCTGTGATTCAGTTCCAGCAGTTCTTCCCTGCTTAGTTTGTCAATATCAAATTCCATAAATCTCTCCATCCTTTCGATAACTTTTAATCAGTGGAAGATACGTATCTGTTTAAAATCCGGTGGAATTCTAAAAAGACAACGCAAAGTGAAAACTACAGAGTGGAAAGTTTAAAACAAACTGCCATTCCTGCAGAAGCGGGAATCCAGAAGTTCCAGTTAACTATACAGTTGGTTTAAGAAGATGATATTTTTCTTTCTCTTAGCTCATAAAATATTCCATGAGGCTCTGCAACATTTTCAGACGCATCAAGCATTTCCAATGATACCACTTTCCCATCTTCCCCATAATCGATTATAATACCATCACGGATTTCATCGCTCTCTTTAACTTTTGCTTCTCTCAGAATCAGACTTAACGTATCAGTCTCTGGATCATAGATAACTTTCATTTTAGGCCTCCTTTATCCAGTATTTTTCAATTTTGGATGTTTTGTAAATAGTAATGATATAAAATACATCTTCTTTTTCCTTCCCGATTATTCTTAAAAGCATTTCCCTCCCCTGATGTTGGTTCAAATATTTTCCCTGGACAACAACCCTCCCCTTTTTAGATGAAAATTTTTGATGAGGATTTTCAAAAACATCATTAACAATCTCTTTGTCTATTTGACGCCTCTTCATCTCAAACAATGCATGATCTGAAAAAACAATTTCCATTTTGAAACACTCCCTGTTCCTTATTAAAAAGGGAACATTACTATAAAATCATTATAATAATCTTATTAGCACTTCAGGTAAACCTGAAAAAGAATCACAATCTTAATTTTATCTTTAATCTCGAGCAACATCCACTTACATACTTACATAGAGTTTAACTGATATATCAGCATAAAAGTATATGACTATCTCGCCTGGGAATCAAGAAATTATAAAAAACTAATTGTTCTATTAAACTCTCGTCGAAGTTTTGGAAACTGGACAACGTTAAAAGTTCACTCCACCTCCGTTTTGGGTGGAGCATAGACAGTCGCCTTACCGACACCTGCATAGTTTCCCTGAAATCTGCTAATGTCCATACCAAACAGCAGGAGGGGATCAGCAATCTTTAACATCTCTTCCCGCCCTTTGTTTAAAAGCTCTTCATTAATGCTAATTGAGAGAACATCACCAATAAAGTTGTTCTGTGATTCATTGGGGCGGATAATCTGATTCAAACGGCATTCAATATGTTGAAAACACTCCTCAAGCCTGGGAGGCTTCACTTTAAGAGCTGGAATCGCAGTCAAGCCGGCTTTGTCAATCTCATTCACTCCGTCCGAATACATAAGACCCGTCTTAGCCACTTTTTCAATCAGTGAATAGGGCGCATAGTTAATAACGAACTCCTTTGTACTCTCAATGTTCTGGGAAGTGTGCCACATGCTGTTAGAACTGACTAACATCTGTGGATTCTCAGGACTTGAACAAAAAGGGAAAACAAGTCCAAAGGGGGCAGCATTCACCCGTCCTCCATCATCGATGGTTGTAACAATAGCTATTTGAAAAGTAAGAACCACATTATTAAGATGCCACAAAAACTCCGGGGTTATCTCTTTTTTCATTGTCTCCTCCTAAAAATTGATGTAGTAGGTTACACCGTTCCATAAATAATCCCTGAATCATTCGGCCCCCGATAAGGCATTCTACTTATTTCCTTGACATGAGCTCTTACCAACATTTCTTTAATCTGTGTCTCAGAATAGGATTGCCCCTGGGGGGTATGAATTAACATATTGAGAGAAAAAATCGCTGGAAAGAGGGGATGATCAAACGTATCTTCCAGAATAAAGTCCTGAATAAGAATCAAACCACCTGGTTCTAAAACAGAAACTACTTTTTGAATAATTCTCTGACAATCATCTGCCCCTTCTCCATGGAGAACGTGGGATAGCCAGGCAGCATCATAGGACCCATCAATATTTTCCTCAACATAATTGCCAGCCATAAAATCAATACGGTCTTCCAAGCCGAACTGTTTTACTGTACGGAGTGCAAAAGGCCGGGTAGTCGGAAGATCAAAGATAGTTGCTCGAAGTTGAGGATTGGCAAGACAAAAATGAATAGCATAGGTACCGGGTCCTCCACCCAGATCAAGAAGGTGTCGTTTATCATGCAAGTCAATCTGGGTTGCGAGTTGAGGAGCACTAGCCATGGCAAGGTTGAACATACCCATCAAAAAGCTTTCTCGCCCTTCCTCATCAT
>WTBG01000096.1 GCA_013139225.1 Deltaproteobacteria bacterium | reverse complement strand
GGTCAAATGCATTGATTAAGGCGAGCGTTTCGGCATTGCCTGGCTGTTGACCAAATTTATAAGAAATGCTTTCCCAGGTATCACCTTCCCTGACTGTATAGATTGTGATTTCATGAGGTTTTATCTTTTTTGCTTCTTCTTTCGAAAGTCGTTGAAAGCTATTTATAGTTGACGTGAAAAATGGTCTTGCTTCTTCAAAGGAGTCTGGCCGGGAAAATCCCATCAAGATATAACCTTTGTCTTCTACCAGTATTGACGCTATTTCTGCCTTGATTTCACCCATGTCCTTAGTTGTTCCCTGGTAGGTGCCTACATGGGCTGGAAAACCATTGATGGTTTGTGATGAACCGGTAATTTTGTTGAGGCGATAGCTCATTGCAACCTTTTTTGCAAATTCTGCTGCTGACAGTTTTTTGTCTAAGGTACTTAATGTCATTTGGATAAAATATTCCTTGCCAGGGTGTTTGGCAGCTAAGACCTCTTTTGCATTATTAATTATCCATCCTTCAGGGAAGGTAAGCTTTATTCTTAGGTCAGGATGTTTAAACGTGTTTCTTTCCACTATGCCTTCTTTTGGATCATCTCCGAAAGTAAGACCGTCAATCTTCGATAAATACTTTTCCCTACCTTGTTTAAAATTGCCACTCGAAGGTGGTCTGATCTTTTTTGCTTCTTCTTTTGCCTTAGTAATTCTTTCCTCTGTTTCTGGATGAGTAGAGAATAGACCGTGGTATCCCTTCTTACCTGTTGCTTCTTCGATATTGTTTAAGGTTTTCATGAAGGAAGATACACAGTAGGGATCGTAACTTGTCGAGGAAGAGTACTTGATTCCCAATCGGTCAGCCTGGAGTTCGTTGTTTCTGCCGTATCCCTGGATGATGGCGAAAGCAACAAAATCTGCAAATTGACCCAGCTGGCTTATTTCTGGATAGACAATGGAGGCAGCTAGAATCCCGAATTGGTAGGTTTGGGCTTTGGTATATTGTCTAACTGCATGGCGTGCTGTGATATGTCCAATTTCGTGGCCCAGGACTCCGGCTAACTCTGCTTCACTGTTGATATAAGCAAGCAAGCCTCGCGTGACATAAACATACCCACCGGGGAGGGCAAAAGCATTAATCATGGAGGAGTTAACAACTTTAAATTGATAGTCGAGGTCTGGCCGGTCGCAAACAATTGCCAGCTTCTGTCCTAGGTGGTTTACGTATTCCTGAAGGGATTCATCAGGATAGTACCCATGTTCATTAATTATTTTTGGATCCATCTCTCTTCCAATTTCTATTTCCTGTGACTCGCTCATTAATACAAATTCTAGTTTTCTCGTTACTGGATTGATAGCACAGCTCATAATCAAGGGAAGGATGAGAACTGGAAGGATAATTGAGGAATATCTGAGTTTGTTCATTTTAATTCTCCTCTTAACTGACGTATATTTAGAAAGATTAATATAAAGAACTTTCATTCGTCAAATAAAAAGATGGTTTTTAGAGAGCAAGGGATGTGAACCCAGGTCCGGAAGAAAGTATATGTTCAAATTCTGGGTTAAACATAAGGCTCAACTGCTTGACCGAGCGGGCAGGCAGACCACATGTTGTGAGCGCCTTTTAGTTGACATGCAACAGGGGTTTTCGTATACTTATCCCATAAAAAAGAAATTCCTAGCCCGGTGTTATACGAATTGCAAGGCATGGCTTAATCTCTAGATTGAGGAGGAGAAACTCACCATGAAATTTATAAAACTCTTGTTGCTTTTGCTTCTCGCAGTACAACTGAGCGGTTGTGTCCTTACCAAGGTTGTAACCGTACCTATGCGTGTCGGTGGTGCTCTGATTTCAATAGTACCCGTTGTGGGGAATACAGCGGATGATGCTGTCGATAAAGCTGCTGACACTATCGACGAAATTCCGATATAGTACTTGACCAAAAACCACCAGAATTGCACTTGGTGTTGTGGTAGCGCACAAAAGACTAATAAAAAAGGGCAACACCGTAGATGTGTTGCCCTTTTGAAAGACGATTATTTTATCAGGAGCAGCAATTAGATGTTGAGCCACAGCCTCCGCATTCTCCTTCTCCTTCCTTTGCCATGCTACTGGTGATGTTAAAGCCCCTGCCCATAAAATCTACCTTGATAGGCTTTGCCTGTTCCATCAATTTCTTATCCACAACATATTTGAACCCACTAATATCATATGTCTCATCATTATCATTTGGCTCATCCAGAGCCAATGCAAGGGAAGGACCCCCTCAGCCACCCTGATTCAAAAAGATCCGGATTGCTGAAGCCTCTTTGCCCTTAATTTGTTCAGTTATCTGTTGTGTAGCTGATTCTGTTACCTCAAGCATGAAATCCTCCTTTTGTGTCTGTTGTAATTTGCACCATTAATCGGGGTGTACGCTTTCTCTTTTGTCTAGAATATAATATAATCACGAAAGCAAATTTGTCAACAAAATATGTAACAGCTCAAAAGTTTGCTGTTGATTTATTTAGTGATTTGATATCAGGGTTTTGGGGGAAATGAGAAGGGAGGATGTTTTATTTGGTGATTTCAATACCCATTTCCTTAAATATTTCTTTTTTGATGATGTCGCTTTTTGCCATCCTGATTACTTCTCTCAATTGAGAACTTGCTTGATGAGCGATTTCATTAAGCAGGGCATCTATATCATCTATCAACTGTTGAGACATCGCTGCTTTCCCCTTATTAATGAGAGCTGTGGTAACAGGAAGAAGTTCCATGAGGATCTTTTGGGCGTGTATCTTAATGTCATTATGAGATAGTAAAATCAAGGTGATTTCAGGAGAGTGAATATAGTAAAGCCTGGTGTAGGTTATCCCTTTTTTGTGCTTGGCTAATACCTCATCCCTGAATTCCTTAAGTGGGTTTTGCTGATGTTGATCTCCTTCAAAAATAAATGAGATAGGACACAACTCTCTTTTTTCACTTGCAGTTGATGTTGACAGGGGTGAAGTGGTGGTAACGTTGGGCTTAGAGGTTGTCGTATCTTTCAGATCTGTAAGTGAGGTTTTTGAGATAGATGTGGTAATATCTTTTGCAATGACATTCGATGGGATAACTAGAAGTGCAATTGCGAGGATTAAAGAAAAGCTCATATTTTTTATAGATGCAAAAGTTTCAAAAGGTTTCATAGTTTAGTTATTTGCAGCTTATTGTGGGTTTTCATGAGATAATTGCTGTTCCCGAATCATAGATATCGGTATTTTTTGATATTTCTTTAATTTTACGTATCTGAGTTTATCAGCAATCACCCCATTAGAAACAGGAAACGCCCAAGAAGATCATTAAGTTTATGTCTGCCGTAGCGCTTCCGTAAAATAGCAGCAGGATTGATATATCATTTACCGTATTTCTTGAACTACATAGGTATAGGACATAAACGTATTTTATTTCTAACGGGGTAAATCTGTGTCTGCAGGCACATTTATATAAACGTTTGGGAATTCAAAATGAATTTAGGAAAAACCAACTTATTACTGGTGCTTAGTTTGCTTCTTTTGGTTTGTCAGAGGTTTCAAGGAGAGAGAGGAGATAAATTACCAGGGATTTTATTGTAATGAAACAGGGAGTAACTATAGAGATGTCTCACTATATGGAAGATTTTGCAATTAACCGCAGATTTACCCCGTTAGATGTTTACTATCTAATGGGGGTGCACAGAGAAATTCCTTCTCAAATCAATGAATTACACCTTTTTCCATAGTAAATCTCTGTGTACATTTTAATGAAATGATTTTTTGATCTATTTTTCAAAAACTGCTATGTTTCCCCAAAAGGAATGAAGTTCCCAACCCTTAGCACTCATCGTCTCAAGTTGTTCTTCCACTGCGTCTAGTCGATTGGCTAATTGTTTGGCCCTCCTTTGGGGATCTCCTGTAAGATCAGTCGTTTTAAAATCAAAACTAATAAGCTCATAGTCTGGTTTGTCATATGCAGATGAATAATCGCTTGCGACCATCCCTCCAACGTAACCGAGAAAAAGCAGTGTGATTCCAAAAAATATTAGTTGCATGTTTTTTTTGCTCATTTTGTCCTCCTTCCCTTGTTAAAGGTTTCATTTTTTTGGGCAGGTTCAATTTTTTAACAAGATATGCCTTTGAATTTTGTTACAGCTCTGATGATTTCTTTGGGCTCATCAATTATGTGGAAGATCTCCAAGTCGGATTTGGAAATCTTATCTGTTTCAAGGAGAGTTCCCTTCATCCAATCGACTAGCCCCTCCCAAAAGTCACTTCCCACCAAAACAACTGGAAAGCGAGGAGTTCGCCCGGTTTGGATGAGGGTGATTGCTTCGAAGAATTCGTCTATAGTGCCAAGACCTCCCGGAAAAACAATGAAAGCATGGGCGTATTTTACAAACATCATTTTCCTGCAAAAGAAATAGCGAAAAGATAGGAGTTTTTCAATATAGCGATTGGGTTCCTGCTCTGTGGGAATCTCGATATTTAATCCAATGGAAAGACTGCCACCTTCTTTTGCCCCTTTGTTGGCGGCTTCCATAATACCAGGCCCAGCTCCGGTTATGACGGCATAGCCGGCTTCAGAAAAGAGCCTGGCTGTTTCAAGAGCTTTTTTATAACAGGGGTCTTTCGGTAAGGTTCGGGCTGATCCGAATATGGTAACTGCCTTACCCACCATGGAGAGCTCCTCAAATCCTTCGACAAATTCTGCCATAATTCTGAAAACACGCCAGGTATCTTCGTTTTTCAAATTAAAAGATGTGTTCTTCATAACTAATCCTATTGCAAGGTGAATTCCTCGTTCATATGAGGGACAAAAATATTTGCCTTAATGTGTTTTTCTAAGGTTTTAGCAAATCCAAGAGATTGCTCTTCATTACCATGCACGATAAAAACTTTTTTGATAGTTGAATTTGACTTCTTGATAAAAGCAAGAAGTTCATTGCAATCTGCGTGGGCACTTAACGCATCGATTGTTTTTACCTGGGCGCGAAGAGGGTAGGGTTCCCCAAAGATTTTTATCTCGGGAACTTTCTCCATAATACGTTTGCCAAGGGTATGTTCTGCGCAGTAGCCGATGATAAGGATTGTGTTGCGTTGGTCAGTTACCGTGTTTCTTAAATGGTGAAGAATGCGGCCGGCTTCACACATACCGGATGCGGTGATAATAATCATAGGCTGGTTTATTTTTTGTATCTTTTTAGACTTTTCAACATCTCGAATGTATGTGAGGTTATGAAAACTAAAAGGGCTTTTGTGATGTTCAATAAATTTTCTGGTTTCCTGATCGTAACATTCAGGATGTAGACGAAAAATCTCTGTGGCGTTTACCGAAAGAGGGCTGTCCACATAAATAGGTATGTCAGGGATTCGTTTTTGTTCATGCAATTTATGAAGCGAATATACAACCTGCTGGGTTCTTCCCACAGAAAAGGCTGGAATAATAATTTTCCCACCTCGATTTATAGTTTGGTTGACAATCGATTCAAGTTCGTTTTCTGTAGTGTCTTCATCATCATGAACCCTCATTCCGTAGGTGCTTTCTATGATGAGATAATCGATATCTTTTACGATGGCTGGATCACGTATAATAGGCATATGGGAACGCCCTACATCTCCAGTAAACATCAACCGTGCCTTTCGCCCATTTTCTTGTAAATCCAAAACAACCAGCGATGAACCGAGAATGTGTCCGGCATCTTGCAATGTTACTTTTGCAGATTCAGAGATTTGAAAAGGGCGATTGTAGGCAATGGGGAGCAGTTGCGTTATTGCTTTTTCGGCATCAGCTCGCATATAGAGAGGATTGAACAAAGGCAGGTGTTTATTCTTACGACGTTTGTTGACATAACGAACATCAGTTTCCTGTACGTGAGCAGAATCCAGGAGCATGATGCTGCATAAATTTCTTGTTGCGGGTGTACAAATGATATTGCCTTCAAACCCGACCCGACAAAGGCTAGGAAGATTTCCACTGTGGTCAATGTGTGCATGGGAGAGTATTGCCGTATGGATGGATTGGGCATCAAAAGGTAGATGCCTGTTTCTACGATAGGCCTCTTCCCGTTTACCCTCAAAGAGGCCACATTCGAGAAGAATTCGCATTCCGTTAATTTCCAGCAGATGCATTGAGCCTGTAACGGTGCGGGCAGCACCCAGAAAAGTTATCTTCATTGGTTATAATCTCCAAAATTATAGTGTAGTTTTTAACCGAATAAGGATAAAGGATAGTAAAAAGAGGAGGTTTTGTCTATAAAAATTTAGTAGGATAGAGAGTGCTAAAAGCGTTTGCAAAATTGGTCGTGTGAGAATATAGTGGCTTTTAAGAGGATTTTTGCGTATCCTTAAAAGGGAGTTTTAGTAAATGAGATATAAAAACCTTCATCCCTGGGACGTTACACCAAAAGAGGCGATTAAGATTCAAACAGATTTGAGAAAACGGATTGTACGTCGCGATACTTTTGATGAAATAAGAGTGGTAGCAGGTGCTGATGTCTCTTTTGATAAGAACAAGAAAGAAGGCTATGGAGGTGTTATAACCTATAGTTTTCCTGATCTCAAAGAGATTGAGAGAAGAGGTGCCAGAGCAAAAGTAAATTTCCCCTACGTTCCAGGTTTATTAACATTTAGAGAGGCTCCTGTTTTGTTAAAAGCTTTTGCATACTTAAAGACAGAGCCTGATGTAATAATTTTTGACGGTCAGGGACTGGCTCACTTCAGAAGAATGGGACTTGCAACTCATATGGGAATTCTACTTAATAAGCCGACCGTAGGTTGTGCAAAGTCTCGCTTGATTGGAGCTTTTGAGGATCCAGGAGAAGATGCCGGCTGTTATTCTCCTCTTGTTGATGATGGAGAAACGATTGGTGCAGTTTTAAGAACCAGGCAGCGTGTTAATCCTGTCTTTATCTCTCAGGGGAATATGATTTCACTTAAGACCTGCATTGAGATTGCACTTAAGTGTGTCGATGGTTATCGAATACCCAGGCCTACCCGTGAGGCTGATCATTATGTCGCACTTATTAAGAATAAACGGATTCTTGGAAATTGGCGGGCAAAAACACAAAACACAAGACAATGACCAAACGAGTGAATAACAAAATGATTCTGGATACTAGATTAAAGGATTGCGGATTTCGGATTGCAGATTGCGGAATTGAATGTGATTTTTCTGCGGCTATCTGCGAAAATCTGAATCCTGACACAAGGAGGATCAATGTCTAAGGAAGATGATGCGTTAACAACTTTGCTTAAAACGGAGCTTTCTTCAGTGAACCGGGGTATCATTAAGAAGAGAAAATCTTTAGCAGACTTGCTTAAAAACCCTGTGTTTGAGGAAGGGGGTAACACCTTTGAGTTAGATAAAACCGTTCTTGAAGATGTTGCTAAAAAACTAAGCTCACCATCTTCAGAGGTGCTGTTCCCTGTTACTATCTATCTTCCCTCAGGAACCAGTGAGGGTTATATTACAGGTGAGAGAGAGGCAAGTACTGCTGATGAACTGGGTGCTGATGGCATTTCAAGAGGAGGTAAATACTGGCTGCAGAAGTATAGAGCAAAAAGCCTGTCCCATAAGTATCCTGACCTTTTTCAGATATTTTATACGGTTTAAAAAAGATGGTATTATTCTATTGAGATGGTTCCTTGAAAACCCCTCTCTATTCTTCCTACATAAAAAGTTTTAGAAGATTGTATTTTATATTCGTATTTTCCCTTCTCAATAAAACAAAGGCTTGCAGTCCCACCAGAAGGAATTTTGTTCGACTCGTAAGCCCCATCCTTACCAACGAAGAAGTTCACAGGAGAACCACAGGCGAGTACAACCTTTTTATCAAGAAAAAGTAACTCTATGGGAAATCTGGAATTGTTCACCCAGATAATGGCCGTTCCTGGCTTGGAAGTAAGAGTTAGAGGTCTTAGTCCTTCATAATCACCGAAGGTAATAATTTTATTGATTAACTTCAGTTCTTCAGTTTCTTTCTCCGCTGCCACAGTAAGTCCTGTCAGGCAAAAAATCCCTAAAAGAATGGCGATTATAGTAATTATAGTTTCTCTCTTCATAGCTAACCTCCTTTTTAGATAATACGGCAATGTTTCGTTTGAACTTTACAATGAGCTCTCTTAATTCTCACCCTCTCAGTTTATTGACCCCCCGCCAGAATTTTATTCTCGAATAGACGAATAAAGCAATACCTGTAATTCCTGTCACTCCTTCCAACAGAATGAGCCAGCGCATGGGTTTTGGAGTAACAACAAGTCCTACAATGCTTATGGCAATAAGGGCAATACCTGCATATTTCCCCCACCTTCCTTCGGCTGAAACAACTTCACTTTCTGGTAACGTATCTTTTGTAGAATTCATAAATATAAAGTTTTGGATTGCGTGCTACGTGTTGTATCAGACTACAAGTCTAATTTAACAGAATTCTTTTGTTAGCTGTATGCGTTATCTGCGAAGACCTGCGTCCTCATTGACTCGTGTTTCTTCAATAAGCTTCTTCAGTTTTTCTTTGGCATTCTCTTTTACCGGTTCTCCATGGCTGGGCAGAATAATCTCAAACTCATAGTTCAACAGTTTTTCTAAATTTCTCACTGCCTTCTCCTGATCCATGCTGGCGGTAGCCATTGGGGGATTTAATTCCTTTGAGCCCATTGCAGGGTTAAGTGCATTCTTGCCCATGACACTATCTCCTGCTAATAGCACTTCCTCTTTAAAGAGAAGACACAGGTTGCCCTTGGTATGCCCTTCCAGATGGATGACCTGAAGGTCAGGAGTAAACATCTGGTTGTCTGCCAGATTTATATCAACCTGGCAGGGTTCGGTCTTAAAATGTTTTGCCAGCTTAGGAGGAAGCATGGTTGATGGCGGAGGTTTCTCTTTCCCTTCAACGAAAGGGATATCCTTGGGGTGCATGGCAACAGGAACCTTAAGAGCATCTTTAATTTTTTTAAGACATCCCGTGTGATCGGCGTGATAGTGTGTACAGATGATGCTGTCAATGGCAAGAGATTTTCCCTTAATAAAATCCATAATGAATTGAAAAGAGCCTTTCTTAAGGTACTCAATTTGTTGTTCATCCCCCAGTTTGATGCCGCTCTTTTCAAAAAAGGATAATACTTCAAGAGGAACAGGAGCAATTCCCGTATCAACCAGGATAGTTTTGTCACCTTCAATTATAAAAGCCTTAACATTGCCCAGGGGAATTTCGTGGACATGGTCTATTGCATTCATATTTACTGCCCTCATATCTTCTTTGATAATCCGGAATGGCTGTCCTATACTTTACTATGCAGGGAGTGT
>WTBG01000304.1 GCA_013139225.1 Deltaproteobacteria bacterium | reverse complement strand
CGGAAGATGAAGAACCCAGAGTAGAATTGATTAAGATTAAAAGAGGAGAGGGCAGTGAGCAGAAGAGAAAAATAGAGGCCTCTGCCTTAAGCAGAAGAATCTTAGAGATAGTACAACCTGAAAGTACTGTTTCGGTTTATGAGAAAGATGAGAATGGAAGAGAGAAAAGAAAACCTCATCCTGATTTTTCTGACATTGCTATCCTTTTTCGAAGATTTACCCATATTAAATTATATGAGCAAGAGTTGAGAAGGAGAAACATTCCTTATTATGTGGTCAAGGGAAGGGGATTTTTTGGTTGTCAGGAGGTTAGGGATATCATCAATTTCTTGAAGTACATTGATGGAGAAAATGATGATGTTGCTCTGGTCGGGATACTCAGGTCACCTCTGGTAGGGATATCAGATGAGACTCTCTACTGGCTTTTTAAGGGAGCTGGAAAGGATAAGAGGCCTTTCAATATAAAATTTCTTCGCGAACAACTCATTAAAGTATATTCTAGGATAAACAATGTAGATATATGTAATATAGAGATATTAATTAATGCATTCAAAGAACTGAGAGATAAAAAGGACAGGCTTTCGCCAGCGGAATTGATTGAATCTATCCTTAAGATGACTCATTATGATTCCATCATGCTGACTACATTTCAGGGTGAGCAGAAGGTTGCCAATATTAGAAAGCTGATTGAATTGTCGAGGGATTTTACCAGAAGAGAGACAAGCTTGCTCAGGGATTTTACTACCTATCTTATAAAACTGGTTGAGGAAGATTCTATAGAACCTGAGGCCCAAACCTCTTTAGAAAATGCTAATGTGGTAAAGTTGATGACCATTCATCAGGCTAAGGGCCTGGAGTTTCCTGTCGTCTTTCTCCCCGATATTGGACATACTATAAGACAGGTATCCGATCGCATCCTGTTTGATGAATCGAAGGGTCTGGCTTTGAGGCTGTATCAAGATTTAAAAGGAACATACCAATCGACCATGGTTTATGAAGAGATTAGGAAGTTGCATAATAAGAGGGAATACGCAGAATCAAAACGATTATTCTATGTTGCTGCCACCAGGGCAAGGGATTATCTTGTTTTGTCAGGTGAAAAGCCAAAGAGAGTGGGTTCAGCGTGTTGGAGGGTGTGGCTGGATCAATTCCTTGAACTTCATCCTGATGAGTTGGTGTGTGTGGTTCAAGAAGAGGATATCAGTGAAGTTACCCCAAATGAAGTCAAAAATCTTTATCAGTGTGACCAGGGATATCAGAAACTTGGAGAAGTAAAGGTAGAGAGGGGTGAAAGCTCTCAAGAACTAGCCAGGAACATTCTTCAGCAGTCATGTTTTCGTAGAGAGTCTTCTGTTGAAGAATTTTCTATTACCGTGACTGCGCTCAGCGAATATATGGTCTGTCCACAAAGATTTTATTATACGCAATATCTGGGCTTAGACGAGAAAGCAGTAAGTGAAATCAGGGGAAATGACAAATTATTTTCTAAAGGACGAGACGAAACAGTACACAGTTTGAGCAAGTTAGAAAAGGGCAACCTGGTTCACTTGATTTTAAAGCACATCAACTTTCAGCTTGATACAGATAAAAAAAGCAAAGAGATAGATGGGATGCTTTTTAGTCAGGGTGTTTCATCGAGAAGTGATGATGTGGAAGAGCTAAGAAATAACATTCTCGCATTTTTAAATAGTGATTTAGGAATTACTCTATCTAAGATAAGAGAAGAGCATATCTTCAGGGAAATTCCATTTATGCTTAAATTGCAGGAGCATGATTCTTCCTTTACAGTTGTAGTGCAGGGAGTTATTGATCTTTTGTATAGAGATTTTGAAGGTGTGTGGACGGTTGTAGATTATAAGTATTCACCTGGGAGGATAATAGACAGAGAGAGGTATAAGATCCAATTGATGGCTTATGCTCTATCAGTATCTAAAATTATGAAAGAAGATAAGGTGAACGTGATTGTTAAGGTTGTGGAGAAAAAGGATATGCCCCCACAGGAGTGGTGTCTTGAAGAAATTGATTTAAAGAACTTTGAACAACAGGTTATTGCAGCTACTCAGGAGATTGCAAAAAAGCAGATGATGAGTGATCCTGTTCTATGGACTCGAAAGGAAAGCGCGGACTGTAAGAGTCTTGATTGTGTTTATTGGAAGAGGTGTACTACTTGATCCAGCCTAACTCTGTTTCACCTGATCTTTGAGCGTTTCCAAATCTTCAGGTGTGTTAATGTTTAAAAAAGAGTTCATGGCAGGATTAATGGAGCTCATCTCATTTGATGTTATTTCTCTAACCTTGACCTTGTTAAAGAAGTCGATGATCTTTAAGTTGTCTTCATTTATAAGTTCTTCTATAGATTTCAGACATCTCTTGGAATAGAGAGCATGAAGCGGATGGTAGCCATCTTTTAAATGAGGGATCACAACGTCATAATTTTCTTTAATGGAGATCATATACTCCACCACCTTTTTATTTAGAAAAGGCATGTCACAGGCAGCGACGAAGCAGTGGGTATTAGAAGAATAAAAAAGACCCGTATAAATCCCGATTAGTGAACCACTCATGGGAATAAGATCAGTAACAATTTCAAGGTCAAGGTAAGCATATTGCAATGGCTCGTTCGTAACCAGGATAACCTGACTAAAGATTTCCTGGCATAGCCCCGCAGTCCTATCGATGATCCTTTGACCTCCTACTTCTAAGAATGCCTTGTTTTTCCCCATCCTGATGTTTTTACCACCGGATAGGATGATGCCTGTAATGGCCTGTTTTGTATAGCAGGCATCTTCTTTCATCGTTAAGTTTTTTTTAAGAAAGCGGCATTCAATGAAATCAACGATGCTTTTAATATCGTCCAGATTAAACCAGGGAACGGCTAATTCCATGGGATATTTACTTGCTACAGCTATGAGAGATTTATCGTTGCTGCAGAGCAATTTGTATGGTTCTTCTTTCTGGGAGACTTCAATTTTAGGTTGTTTATCCCGATAGTAGCCTTCAGAAAGAACAATATCTTCTTCTAAGACAAATCTGTCCCTAAGTTCAGATAACCTGAGGTCTCTATCGGTATTACTTACGACTGCCACCTTGTGAGGAGATGAAATGATGGTTGTGGTTGCACCCGCTTTTTTATGACGCCAGCTATCCTTCCCCTCTTTGTCTATTTCAAAATCATGGGTATCATGTTTTACAGATGCCACCTTGTAGCCTCGCAGGTTAAGCTCTGCAATAAGTTTTTCCATTAAGGTCGTCTTGCCTGAATCTGATTTTCCAACGATGGATACAATAGGAATCATTTTTTTATATGATAAAAGGACTTTAGTATAATTTTACTGCAAGGACTATAGCATAATTCTTAGCTGACGCAATACTAATTTGTATTGACAAATTCCTCATTATAAAGATAATTAAGCGGTAAATAAGCTCAATCTATATAGGAGAGAGAAGTGATATCAAAAAGAATGCAATCGCCTGTTTGCATGGCTGTGTTAATTTTTGTTTTATTGTCTGTGCTTTGTGGTTGTGCTGCTCATGCACCAGTTAGAGAAAGACAAGAAGCAGAGGAAACTCTTCAGGCTGCTATGGCAGCAGAGGCACCTGTTTATGCGCCAGAAGAATATGCCAAAGCCCAGGAGAACTTTTATCTGGGAAATATTGAAATGGAAAAGCGTCAATTTAGCAAGGCCAGCGACCTTCTGAAGGATTCTAAAGAAGAGGCTCAGTTAGCCGTTTCGAAATCAAGGGCAGGTAAAGCCATCAAATTAGCAAGAGAACAATTAAATGAATCGGACCTGGTACAGTTAAGGAGGTATATTACGGATGTTTGTTCTATATCTGAAAAGTCATTAAAAAAAGCAGAATCAGCGTTTAAGTCAGAAAAATATAATTTAGCGAAACAGGAAGCTCAAATGTCTCTTCAGATATCCAACGAATTACCCAAACTGTTGGAGAAAAGAATCATAGAAGAAGATGGAAAATCAATAGAAAAGGAAGAAATTAGTAGACAGGCAAAGGCAATACTTGAAGAAGCTGAAAGAAAAGCTGCAGCCATAATTGAAGAAGCTAAAAAGGAGGCTGCGGCCATTCTGGCACAGGTATTAGAAAGAAGGTTCCCATCATCTTACACTGTTGGAGTGGGTGACAAATTGCGTCTCATTGCAAGCAGAAGAGAAATTTATAATGACCCTTACCAATGGCCTCTTATCTATAAAGCTAACAGAGATCAAATTAGGGATCCCCACATGCTTTTTGTAGGGCAACAACTGATTATACCTCGCGATCTTATGATTGAAGAAGTTAAAGAAGCCAGAAAGCAGGCAGGGGCTTCTCCCCCTTACGATATACCTCCCGAGGCTTTCCACCCTTCAGACTATAAGTAATGTCCCGGAAATTCTATGACACATTGATAATATAAGCTATTTTTTGATAGTCGATTTTTGGTAACCATGTGGAATAGTGGATATAAAAAATCCGTTACGAGTTGCGGGTTGGGAAGAGAGAACATTGTTAACACGAAACGCGTAACATGTATCAAAGTGTTCAACAGAGCTCATAGCGAGATCCTCATGACAAAGTCCAATTCTTGAGGGAAGCTCACACTAATGCCAGTTGACCACATGCAGCTGAAATATTACCGCCTTTGCTTTCTCTTACCATAACGGTGAAATGTTTAGCGACTAGATATTGTCTAAATTGTTCTACTGTCTTGTCATCTGGTCTTTCAAACTCCACACCTTCATGTTCATTAAAAGAAATCAGATTGATTTTGCATTGCATGCCTCTCAAAACTGAAGCTAATTCTTTAGCGTCTTCGAGCGAATCATTTATGTTTTTAATTAAAATATATTCAAAAGTTATCCTTTTTCTGGAGGGGAGAGAGGCTTTAGAGGCAACCTCTAATAGCTTATCTAATGAGTATTTTTTATTAATGGGCATCAGGGAATTCCTCAATGAATTATTGGCTGCGTTAAGCGATATAGCCAGGTTAACAGGTAATTCCTCCCCCAACTTTTTTATTTGTGGAAGCAGACCTGCAGTGGAAACCGTTATCCGCCTGTGCGACAAATTGAAACCAAAAGGGGTCGTCAAAATCTGAAGAGT
The DNA here is from genome assembly GCA_013139225.1 of Deltaproteobacteria bacterium. GTDB lineage: Bacteria > Desulfobacterota > WTBG01 > WTBG01 > WTBG01 > WTBG01. Next base: position 501 of record WTBG01000304.1, on the reverse strand, counting down.
TTTTAGAATATTTTTATAATTTGCCAAAGGTTCACCCATACCCATAAACACGATATTGAATGTCTCATTTTTGATAAGGAAATCATTTTTGATTGCACAAATCTGGTTAACTATTTCTGAAGCATCGAGGTTTCTAACAAGTCCTCGCTTGCCTGAAAGACAGAATTTACATCCTAGAGCACAGCCCACTTGAGTTGACAAACAAATTGTGCGGTGTTTTTTTTCGGGGATGAGCACACTTTCTATGCAATTCCCGTCTTTCAACTCGAAGAGGAATTTGTGAGTGCCATCGCTTGAAGTCTGTATCTTTTTAATATTGGGATTGCTAATGTAAGAAGCAATTGAGATTTTAGTGCGGAATTCCTTTGGAAGGCTTGTCATTTCCTCAAATGAAGAAGCATTGTGATGATACACCCACTCCATAATTTGGCGGGCACGGTAGCGGTTCTCCCCAAGTGAAGCAACAAATGCTTCCAACTCAATTACATTAAAATTCTTAAT
>WTBG01000102.1 GCA_013139225.1 Deltaproteobacteria bacterium | reverse complement strand
GGCACAAGCATAAGTTATGGGAGAACCTTTGTATGCAAAAAAGAAAGCATTATTGCCACACTGCCTATAGGTTATGCAGATGGATACAAGCGTTCTTTGTCCAACAAAGGAGAGGTCTTAATCAGAGAAAGAAAGGTTCCCATTGTGGGGGTAGTCTGCATGGATTTGGTCATGGTTGATGTGACCGAGGTACCAGGCGTATCGCTGGGTGATGACGTTGTGCTCATGGGGTCTCAAGGGGATAAGAAGATTACGGTAGAAGAAATAGCAGAAAAAACAGGGACTATTTCTTACGAGGTACTGTGCGGAATAAGCCCAAGGGTGCCGCGTGTCTATCTTAAAAAATGAAGTCCTATCAAACTAAATTGGACGCAGATTCCGCAGATATACGCAATTAAAAATTATGTACATATAAATAAATCATGGAAATCTGCGTTTATCCGCGTCCCAAAAATGAAGTTTCCTATATTATCAAGTTAAGGACATTATGTTTAAAAACTTCTTTCACCTGATCGGCTCTCGAAGCTTGGCTTTTATAGAAGAATCAGGAAAGATTATGATGCTCCTGAGTGATACTGTTATACTCATCTTCCGACGTCCCTTCAATCTTAAAGGCATTTTCAAGCAAATGGAAGAGGTAGGTGTTAAGTCAATTCCTGTGGTACTCATAACTGGTGCCTTTACTGGTGCAGTGCTTGCCTTGCAAAGCTATACTGGCTTTAAACGGTTTAATGCGGAAGCTTTTGTGGGCACCGTTGTTGCTCTTTCCGTGACGAGAGAGCTGGGACCTGTTTTAGCCGGACTCATGGTCTCAGGAAGAGTTGGCTCATCCATGGCTGCAGAACTTGGCACCATGCAGGTTACAGAACAGATTGATGCCCTCTATACGCTTGCTGTCAATCCTGTAAAATATCTCATAGTTCCCAGATTATTGGCAGCATTTATTATGATGCCTGTTTTGGTAATTTTTGCAGACCTCATTGGTATAACTGGGGGTTACATTGTAAGTGTGAATATTTTGGGAAGCAATCCTTATGTCTATATGGAGAGAACCTGGAGTTACTTAGAGTTTAATGACATTTATAGTGGCTTGTTAAAAGCCTGCGTTTTTGGAATAATTATTGCCACCGTAAGTTGTTATCAGGGATTTTACACACAGGGTGGTGCAGAAGGTGTGGGAAAAGCAACTACAAAAGCTGTGGTACTCTCCTGTCTGCTTATTTTGATATTTAATTATATTATCACTGCTCTATTGTTTTAATGTTATTGGGGTATTAAGGAATTTAGAGATTCAGGAATTATGACTAAACCCCTCCTCAATGCTTAAATTCGCAATTACCTAGGCACATGATACCAGACATCGAAGAAAACCTTATTGAAGTCCATGATGTACACAAATCATTCGGCAACAAACATGTGCTCAGAGGAATCAATCTTAATGTAAAACATGGCGAAAGCATGGTTGTTATAGGAGGAAGTGGTTCGGGGAAAAGTGTGCTCATCAAGTGTGTCATTGCTATACTCAAACCCGAACAGGGGGAGATATATGTGGCTGGTCAAGAAATTGGCTCTCTTGAAGAAAAAGATCTCTATGAAACAAGGAAAAAATTTGGTATGCTTTTTCAAGCTGGTGCTCTATTCGATTCTATGAAAGTGTGGGAGAATGTAGGATTTGGTCTCCTCCAACACAGCAAAATCAGCAAGGAAGAAGTCAAAGAAATTGCCATTGAGAAATTAAATCTCCTGGGGCTTTATCATATTGAAGACCTTATGCCATCCGAACTCAGTGGAGGCATGAAAAAACGTGTGGGCCTGGCACGGGCAATTGCAATGGAACCTGAGATTCTACTTTATGATGAACCCACTACCGGACTTGATCCTATACGTGCTGATTCAATAAATGAGTTGATTGTTGAAATGAGAAAAAAAATTAAGGTTACTTCCATTACCATTACTCATGATATGGTGAGCGCTTATAAGATTGGAGATAGAATTGCTATGCTCTACCAGGGAAAGATTACAGAAGTTGGAACACCTGATGAAATAAAAAGCTCCTCAAATGCGATTGTTCAGCAATTCATCCAGGGAAAGGCAGAAGGACCTATAACTCAGGCCGAAGCTCAGATTTAAAATAAAAAAGTTGCAGGATTCACGATGTAAAATGCAGGAAGCATTATGCAGGATGAAAAAAGTAAGTTGTCAGCTAACAGTTATCAGACATTTTTGGTCATTTACCATTAAATTGTAGACTGTGGACTACTTACCCCTGCACCCCGCACCTCGCACCCTGCACCCTGATTCCTGTATAATGGGGGATACCTTTATGGCTTCTATAACCACTGAAGCAAAAGTTGGCATATTTGTTATTCTGGGATTTCTCATCCTTATTTACATGACTGCAACTGTGGGGAAATGGGATTTAGGACGAGAAAAAGGGTATCTTGTTACTGCCAAGCTGGACTCAGCATCAGGCCTGCTAAAAGATTCCCTCGTAAAGGTTTTAGGTGTAAGGAAAGGCAAGGTTGAAAAATTGGAGATAATCGAAAGCAAAGCGAAAATCTATATGCGCTTGCCAACAAAACTAGTCTTGCCAGAAGATTCCCTGGTCTATGTAAAATCAGAAGGATTGTTAGGTGAAAAGCATATCGAGATTAAACCGGGCTCCCCTGATAAACCTCCCGTTAAACACATGGGAGAACTTCTCCAGGGAACTCCTCCTGCAGACCTGGACATACTTTTTACAGAACTGAGCGAGGTCGCCAAAGGGATTAAGAACCTCACTCGGATAATTACTCAACCTGTTGGGGATGCTGAAGGAACGGGAGAGAAAGAAGGAGCAATCCGATCAATCATAATCAACCTTGAAAAAACCAGTGAATCTTTAAAGAACCTGTCTCAAAGCGTTGAAAAGGGAGAAGGAACTTTAGGTAAGCTTTTTACAGACGACGCTATGTACAATGAACTCAGTGCTACACTATCTGACATAAGTGCCGCTATTAAAACCTTTAGCTCCAGTGAAGGAACCCTGGGCAAGTTGCTGAGTGACGAAGAGGTGTATAACGATATTAAGGAAATTACTACAAGAATCAATGCCATTGTTAGAAAAATAGAGAGGGGTGAGGGCATTCTGGGCAAACTCTTCACAGGTGAAATAATTTACAAAAACCAAGAGGAAGGACAGGAAGGATCTGACAAGGCATCTAAAGATGAAGAGTACGTACCTTTAACCGCTTTAGGGAGCATGTTGGGCACGGTTACAGAATAGTACACTGGATTCCAGATTAAACGAATGCGGCCTGCCCTGGTGCGACTCCCCGGTGGGATGCTAGACAACGGATAAACCAGGTCTGGGCCAGGGATTGCGGAATTAATTAGTTTAAACGTTGCGGGTTACGAGTTGCGAGTCCCGGGTTGTGAAAAAATAGACTTGGATAATCAACAACTGTTTTTGTCCTTCGTGTACTTCGTGGTTCCGGAATGTGGAAAGAGAGGAAAAGGATTAATGGCTAAAATCAAACGGGCAATTATAAGTGTTTCTGATAAAAAGGGTATTGTAGATTTTGCCAAAGGGCTATCAAAATACAAGGTCAACATTTTATCTACCGGTGGAACTGCACAATCATTGAGAGATAGTGATATCACCGTAGAAGATGTATCTCACTATACCGGGTTTCCAGAAATGCTCGACGGAAGGGTTAAAACACTTCACCCCAAGATCCACGGGGGACTATTGGGACAACGATCAAACCCTGAACATGTAAAAAAGATGAAGGAGCATGGCATTGAACCTATTGACATGCTGGTGGTAAATCTCTATCCATTTGAAGCTACTGTGGCAAAAGAGAACTGCTCTCTTAAAGATGCCATAGAAAACATAGATATTGGTGGGCCCACCATGATCCGCTCAGCAGCTAAGAACTACTCTGATGTCACAGTTATCGTTGACCCTGATGATTATAAAGCAGTCCTCGATGAAATGGCACGTAACCAGGGTGAGGTATCAGTTGAAACTAATTTCAGACTGGCTAAAAAGGTTTTTCAACACACAGCCAGGTACGATGGTGCTATTTCCAACTATCTAGGTTCATTAAGGCAGGATGGTCAAAAAGACATATTTCCTGAAACCGTCTCCCTTCAATTCACCAAAGCCCAGGAACTCCGCTACGGTGAAAACCCCCACCAAAATGGAGCTTTTTATAAAGAATTGGTCATAAGCGAACCTTGTGTCTCATCTGCAATCCAATTACAGGGGAAAGCACTTTCATTTAATAACATACTCGATGCAGATTCAGCACTGGAAACTGTTAAGGAATTTGAGGAAACAGCAGTCATCATTATAAAACATACGAATCCCTGTGGTGCAGCCATATCTCCTGACTCACTGGCTGATGCATATCGAAAGGCAAAATCCTGTGATCCTATCTCAACATTTGGAGGAATAGTTGCCTTAAACAGGCCCGTTGATGAAGAAACTGCTAAAGAAATAACTTCAATCTTTACAGAAGTTGTTATCGCCCCGGATTACAGCAAAGAGGCTTTAAAGGTATTCAGCACTAAGAAAAACCTGCGCCTGTTAAAGGTCCCGTTTCCATCAGGCTATACCTCAAAAGGGTTTGCAATGAAGAAAGTGGTTGGAGGTATGCTTATCCAGGAAAGAGATTTAGGCAAAGTAGAAGATATTAAGCAGTGTAAAGTAGTAACCAAAAGAGAGCCAACACCTGAGGAATATAAAGCATTGGAGTTTGCCTGGAAGATATGTAAGCACGTTAAATCGAACGCTATCGTTTACACAATCCAGGATCAAACAATAGGTGTTGGTGCAGGTCAGATGAGTAGAATTGATTCTTCAAAAATTGCAGTAGAAAGGCACAATTCCCAATCAAAGGAACCGTTATGGCCTCAGATGCCATGTTTCCCTTTAGAGACAGTGTAGATGAAGCATCTAAAGCTGGGGCAACTGCGATCATCCAGCCTGGAGGTTCCATAAGAGATGAGGAAGTTATCAAAGCAGCCGATGAAGCTAACATGGCAATGATATTCACCGGTATGAGACATTTCAGGCATTAATATTTCAGGGTGTCGGGGACAGAGTTTAGGGAACAGGGAAACATTGACCCTGAGCCCTGATACCTAACCCCTGTGTTAGGAGGTTTTATGAAGGTTCTGGTAATTGGAGGCGGCGGAAGGGAACATACCCTGGTATGGAAGATTGCCCAAAGTCCAAAGGTAAAAAAAATCTACTGTGCTCCAGGTAACGCAGGTATTTCTGAGTATGCTGAA
>WTBG01000099.1 GCA_013139225.1 Deltaproteobacteria bacterium | reverse complement strand
TTTTGAAGTAACCACATAGATTCCTGTTGTTAATTTCTTTAATGCTTGATCTAAACCCATAGTTGTCTCACATAAAGTGTGGATTCATTGACTAACTTACCTTTTTCTCTTTTTTTTCAATCCTGCTTTCTTATAGAGGAGTGTAAAGTTGATCTCTCTTTCAATAAGTTTAGCCCCCAGTTTTACTTTCTTTTCCTCCTTCACCCGCAGCCTTCCTAATATTTTGTCTACTTTTTGCACTGTACTGTATGTATCGTCTTTGACCAAAATCATGGGAATTTTCATCTCTTCTGCCTTCGCCAGCAGAATGTCATTAGGGTAAAGCCCCCCAGTCAGTACCACACAGGCAGTAGGAGTTTCCAGAGCAGCCAGGATGATATCAGGTCTGTCACCTCCGACAATTACGGCTTTATTCTTAGATTTTTTGAAATATTCAATTGCCTTGTCAGCATTCATAGATCCAACAAAGAATTTTTCGATAAGGTCAGTATCGTATTCCTCACCAAAGAGAAATTGTCCATTTAAAATCTGTTGGAGTTCTCTTACACTAATAGAGTTCAGTAAGGGATCTAAAGGAATGATTCCTAAAACGTCAATTTCCCTTTTCTGAAAGAAGGGAATAACCCTCTGTCTGATAAAGTCGATTCTGTGAGGAGGAACACGGTTAAGTATTATCCCTATGAGATTATTTCTTAACCCCTCTTTAGCCCTTAGAATGCAGTCTACATTCACCTCATGCTCAGCGTTATCCAGCAGGATAACTTTTGCTTGAAAATCCCTGGCTATACGCAAACTGGATAAGCCCAAAAATGTCCCTTCGTGCAGGCTACCTCCTCCACCTATTAAAATGATATCTTTACCTCGAGATATTTTTTGATAGGCATCTACAACTTTCTTGTCCAACCCTCTCACTTTCCCATCGTAAGCGTCTATTATGAGGTCCTGAGTAACCACAACAGGACAAAGTTGTTCTAAGGGTTCATCTAAATGCAAGGCACCCTGTATGAAAACAGCATCTTCATCCGTAATGATTTTTCCTACCTTTATGGGTGATTTCCCCAATGGTTTAAGATAGGCTATCTTAAATCCGTCTCTTTGAAATTTAAGACCAAGGCCCAGGCACATTAAACTTTTTCCTGCATAGCTTTCGGTTGATTCAATTAGTAAAGGTAACATAAGATTAACCCTCCTCTAAAGTAATTCTTGCATCTGCCGCAAAAGCACCTTCTCCTTCTGCTTTAACTATCAAAGGATTAATATCCAATTCAACTATGTCTGGGAAGTCAGTAACCAACTGAGACAGGCGGAGCAGGTACTCTTTCAGTGCAGCAAGATCTGTAGGCTGTTCGCCTCTCACCCCTTTCAATAAAGGAAAGGAATGAATTTCTCTAATCATCTCGTCCGCATCCTTCACACTTAAAGGAGCAATTCGGAAAGAAACATCTTTCAAGACTTCCACATAAATGCCACCCAAGCCGAACATGATAAGGGGACCAAACTGGGGATCTTTGCTTACACCTAAAATAACCTCCTTCCCTCCTGCCACCATTTCCTGGATAGAAACCCCAAGAATGGTTGCACTTGTCAGATACTGCCTTGATTTCGAGGTTATTTCAAAGAAAGCATCTTCAACTTGATGTGCGTTTTCAATGTCAACCTTCACACCCCCCACATCTGTTTTATGGAGAATATCAGGAGAAACAATTTTCATAACCAGAGGATAACCAATTTGTTCTGCAGCTAAAATGGCTTCTCTGGAAGTCAATGCAAGAATGCTTTTAGGAACCTTAAAACCATAGCAAGAAATAATTTCCCTGGCCTCCTGTTCCCCCAATTTAAGTAAATTATTTTTCCTGGCTTTAGCAAATATAGTTCCCACCTTCTTTTGTCTCACCTTGAAAGTTTGGTAGGAAGCGTCTGGGGCATTCAGCCAGTTTTGGTAATCAGACATAATTCTAAATACTTTTATTGCACTCTCCGGGTAGTTATAATTAGGAACCTTTTTCCTCTGAAGCACCTTGATCCCTTTTTCTACACTTACTTTACCCATGAAGGAAGCTAAAACTGGTTTGCCATTTTCTGAAGACAGATTTGCAACCTTTTCAGCTGCACCCTGAACATCTATTACTGCTGTGGGAGTGAGGATGACGAGAACTCCATCAACATTAGGATCGTTTATGATTAACTCCAGACTCTTGTGGTAACGGTCTGCATCAGCATCACCAATGATATCTACCGGGTTGTAGATAGAGGCAATAGTAGGAAGGGAAGATCGTAACTGCTCCTGTGTTTCCCTGGAAAAGGATGCAAGGTTGAGCTTATATTGTTCTATAGCATCTGCAGCCATTATTCCTGGCCCACCTGAATTGGAGAGGATAGCAATGCGAGATCCCTTGGGAATCGGCTGGCAGGCAAAAGCGAGTGCATAATTAAAAAGATCGTTAACCGTATCTGCGCGTATGATCCCTGCTTGATGAAAAGCAGCTTTAATTGACTTTTCAGAACCCGCAAGACTACCGGTATGGGAGGAAGCAGCCTTAGCACCCGCTGAAGTTCCACCTGATTTAGTAATAATAACAGGCTTCTTTTTGGAAACTTCTCGAGCTACACGCATAAAAGCTCTTCCGTCTTCAATGCCTTCCAAATATCCCAGAATAACTTTAGTAGATTCATCATCGGCTAGATATTTCAGGAAGTCTATCTCCCCCAGGTCAGATTTATTGCCCAAACTTATAAACTTGGAAAAACCAATACCCTCACCCAAAGCCCAGTCCAGTATAGCAATGCAAAGGGCACCTGACTGGGAAAAGAATGCAATATTACCTTCAGAAGGCATACCTGGAGCAAAAGTAGCGTTAAGACAAGAGGACGTATCAATCAGTCCTAAACAATTGGGACCCAGGATACGAATATTCATCTCTTTCGCTTTGATTAGCATCTCTCTTTCAATTTTGGCACCTGCTGACCCCGTTTCTTTAAAACCAGCAGATATAGCAATAATGGAATCTATATTCTTCTTTTTGCAATCATCAAGAGTTTTAAGGATGAATTGGGGAGGTATAATATAGATTAGCAGGTCAATATCCTCGTTGATATCTAAGATACTGGGATATGCTCTTAAACCTTGAATTTCTGAGGCTTTTGGATTGACAGGGAATATTTCACCTCTATAGTTGGATTTAATAAGGTTCTTAAGGACATCGTATCCAACCTTACCCGGGGTTGCAGAAGCACCCAGTACCACAACGGATTTTGGTTCAAAGAAATTCTTAAGCATAAGTATTTGCTACCAGGTTTTAACTCGTTTGCCGAATGACCTGATAATACCAAAAAATGTTTTTATTGCAATCGAAAATAAAATTTGATGCTCTCGCAAAAAATCCAATTTGCCCATTATTTATCATTCCTGCCTCGTATCAAGTACGGGATAAACTCCAGCAGGAATCCAGTTATTTCAGGCTATTATGGACTTCGTTCCCCGATCAGTGTCGAGGACAGGTTTCGCGGGAGTGACACGATTTTTGACTTTTTGGGAAGCCCTCAAGGTTGACAGAGAGAAAACAATGCTTATATTTGCATCGCGGACAAAGATGAATAAATTAACAAATTAATGAAAAGGAGGTGATTATTATGGCACTTGTAAGATGGAGTTCAAGAACATGGGATCCTTTTGGTGAACTTTCTACTCCTCAGGAAAGGGTGAACAGGTTGTTTGAAGAAACATCACCCTCGACCCGCAAGGAAGAAGATCCAAATCTGGGTGCGTTTTACCCTGCAGTGGACATCAATGAAGGAGATAAAGCTATCACCCTCAAAGCAGATCTGCCTGGGATAAAGAAAGAGGATGTACATATTGATGTTAATGACGGTGTGATTACTTTGAGAGGCGAAAGGAAGTTTGAAAAGGAAGACAAGAGGGAAAACTATCATAGGATCGAAAGATCATATGGGAGTTTCCACCGTTCCTTCACACTGCCTTCCACTGTGGATGCTGAGAAAATTAAAGCCAAATATAAGGATGGGATACTAGAAGTTACTCTTCCCAAAACAGAAGAGGCTAAACCAAAATCGATACCCGTGGAAGTTAATTAAGATTAAGGGGCAGCTCTGGCTGCCCCCTTTTTTTAGCTTTTTTATATTTGATTTTCCAGTAAGCTAAGTGATAATATAAATTTCTGCTTATACGGAAATCTCCAGTTGAATATCCTGATGAAATTATTAACAACACTGGATTCCCGCTTGCGCGGGAATGATACGTTTTTTTAATCGGTTCCATCCTTTCCTGTCATCCCTGCAAAAGCAGAGATCCAGTAACTGATAGACAACTTGAGTATTGTGCAGATATAAGTTTTTATTAAAATAGATTGCGGAGGATTGACACTATGAGGTTTGATAAATTTACCATCAAGGCACAGGAAGTTATTCAGGAGTCTCAAAACATTGCAGAAAAATATGACCACCAACAGCTTGAACCGGAGCACATCCTGATGGCCTTGATTTTACAGCAGGAAGGCACTGTTCCTGCTATATTACAAAAATTAGGAGTTGATATCCCTGTTATTTTAAAACAGGTAGAGGAAGCTCTTAACAAAATTCCCAAGGTTTACGGCACTGGCGGAGGACAGCCCTACATTTCTCCACGCAGTAAAAAAGTATTGGATCAGGCTTT
>WTBG01000369.1 GCA_013139225.1 Deltaproteobacteria bacterium | reverse complement strand
ATGGACGATCAGGCACGCTGGTGGATTAGAATACCAGTGACTTTAGTGCCTGGATCTTTGAGACTCATCTTTAAGTATGAGAGCACAGGTGTTGTATCGGCAGAGATTGCTGGATCCGATATTCCTTCTTTTGCTGGAGGCAGTGATTTCCTTTTCGGTGCCGATACCTCCGGATTATTCTGGACAGAATACAATGATGAAGCAGGTTTATTATCCGGTGGTTCTGACAGCAATGGTAACAGTTGGACTGAACAGGCTTTATTCGATTATTTTGGAACGGGGTCGGACAATAATGAGCACCTATGGGGTTTTGTTACTTACAAATATGAAAACACTTTCTCTATGAAAGCAGGAATGAATTTATCCTTCCTTATGCCCGAACCGGAATCTTCCATAAAAAGTAAATCTTCACTGGTACAGACACAGCACAAAAAAATCCCTTCGCTTACAAACCTATTTAAACATGAGGAAGATTTGAAGCTTGTCAACTTCCCAACCGCACTTTCCCTCAATGATGAGTTAGAGGAAAAGGTCGCAACCCTAACCATGCATTCTCTGGACCTGGAATCATTATTGAAATTTGCCGATGAGGAAATATTTACTCAGGAGAGAAGAAAGGCAATAGAGGGTATGATTAATGGTTTTATTGATGCAGGGAACAAAGGGTAAGAGAAGGGAGAAGAAAATCTTATTCCAAATATTGATTTACTAGCAGATTGCAAAAGGCAGGGTTTATAAATAACTCTGCCTTTTTAGTTTTTACAGACAAATGATTATAGTTTGAGGGAAGCGATACTCTCCTTTACTGCCTTCCCTGACTGCTGAACAAGTGCACTCTCTTCTTCCGTCAGAGAAACTTCCATCACCTGTTCCACACCATCCGAACCAAGTTTTACAGGCACACCAAAATAGATACCATCAAGACCATACTCTCCTTCCAAATAAGCACAGCAGGGAAGAATTCTCTTCTTATCCTTAAGAATGGCATCTGCCATTTGAACTGCTGATGCAGATGGTGAATAGTAAGCACTTCCTGTCTTAAGCAAAGCTACGATTTCACCACCTGCTTTTCTGGTGCGGCCTACTATGTTATTGATCTTATCTTCTGTCAGTATTTGAGTAAGAGGGATACCACCAACAGTAGAATAGCGGGGCAGTGGTACCATACTGTCTCCATGACCTCCTAAGACCAGGGCTTGAATATCTTCCACAGAAACATTAAGCTCCATGGCAATGAATAACCTAAATCTGGCAGAGTCAAGGATACCCGCCATCCCCACCACACGGTTTTTGGGGAAACCACTTACGGCTTTAGCTACATAACTCATGGTATCCAAGGGGTTACTGACTACAATAATAATACAGTTGGGAGACTGAGCTACTACTGACTTGGTAACAGAGGAAACAATCTCCTTGTTCTTTTGCAATAAATCGTCTCTGCTCATCCCTGGCTTGCGTGGAAGTCCTGAGGTGATGATTACCAGATCTGAGTCAGAAGTTTCTCCATAATCATTGGCACCGGTAATATTAACATCAAAACCCTCAACAGGCCTTGATTCCATCAAATCAAGAGCTTTCCCTTGGGGCATTCCTTCCACAATATCAACCAAAACAATATCTCCCAGCTCCTTCTCAGCTGCCCAGTGGGCTGCTGTTGCACCAACATTTCCTGCTCCAACAATAGTAATCTTTTTTCTCCCCATTTTTCCTCCTTTATTTACTTGCTAAGAATTTTCTTTTCTTGCCAAACTATTCAGGGAAAATAAGACTCCAATACAAAATGGATTATCCCATGAAATTCACTTTGTCAATTTGGGAATGACTGTTTTAAGAGAGAGTTCTTTTAGCTGTCTCTCGCTTACCTGTGATGGTGCGTCAGTCATCAAACAGGTTGCCTTTTGTGTTTTTGGAAAGGCAATTGTGTCTCGTATCGACTCAATTCCACAGATTAGCATCACCAATCGATCAAGACCCAGTGCAATACCACCATGGGGTGGTGCCCCATATTCCAAAGCATCAAGAAGAAAGCCAAACTTGCTTTTTGCCTCATCCTCACCAATCTTGAGTGCTCCAAACATTGCCTGCTGCACATCCTTACGGTGGATCCGGATACTTCCACCTCCAATCTCATTACCATTTAAAACGAGATCATATGCCCGTGCCTTCACTTTCTCTGGATTCTCTTTTAAATATACAAGATCCTCTTCTACTGGTGAAGTGAAAGGGTGGTGCATTGCGAGATATCGTTTCTCTTCCTCATTATATTCCAGGAGCGGAAATTCTGTAATCCAGAGCGGGCACCACCTGTCCTGTTCAATCAACCCCAGTTTATGTCCTATGTGAATTCTCAATTGTCCCAGGGCAGTGTAGGCAACCTTGTGTTTTGCATCAGTGACCATGAGCAGGAGATCTCCCGGCTGGGCATTTAAAGTCTTCGTCAGTTGCTGTATCTCCGTTTCGGTAAAGAACTTGGCAATAGGTGACTGTACGCCGTCGGAGACAACTTTAATCCAAGCCAGCCCCTGCGCTCCGTAAACCTTCGCTAAATCGGTTAAATTGTCAAGCTCTTTGCGGGAATACTCTGCACAGCCCCGGGCATTTAATCCCAGAATAATGCCTCCTGCTGCTACAGCCCGTGAGAATACCTTAAACTGGGAATCAGCAAAATGAGATGTGAGGTTTTTAAGTTCCATCTCAAAACGAGTATCCGGTTTGTCAAGCCCATAGCGGGCAAGCGCCTCCTGATAAGTCAGCCTGGGAAAAGGATGCATAAGTGACACATTTTTAACTTCCTTAAAAATAGCAACTAACAATCCTTCAATTATTTCATAGATATCATCTTCCTGTATAAAGGAGAGCTCCAGGTCAATTTGTGTGAATTCTGGCTGTCTATCAGCTCTAAGATCTTCATCTCGAAAACACTTTACAATCTGGTAGTAACGATCGTAGCCAGAGATCATGAGGATTTGCTTAAAAAGTTGGGGAGATTGAGGCAAAGCATAGAATCGACCAGGATTAACACGGCTGGGGACAAGGTAATCCCGGGCACCTTCCGGGGTGCTCTTGGTCAAAAAAGGGGTTTCTATTTCAATAAATTTTTTCCGGTTGAAATAGTTTCGAGTTGTTTGGACAATTCTATGGCGAAGGATTAGATTTTCCTGCAAACCAGATCTTCGCAAGTCGAGGTAGCGGTATTTTAATCTTACATCCTCTGAGATGCCATGTCGTGAAGAGATTTCGAAGGGGGAAGTCTTTGATTCATTTAAGATGGTAAGTTCTTCTGCCAGAACTTCAATTTCTCCTGTTTTTAAATCAGGATTGATCGTTCCTTCAGGACGTTTTGATACCTTCCCCTTAACGGCAATTACATATTCGCTGCGCAAATCGTGCGCTTTACTATGGATTGCGGCATTTATTTCAGGATTGAAAGCAATCTGAGTGACCCCCTCACGGTCTCTCAAGTCGATAAAGATCAAACCGCCATGGTCACGGCGGCTATGTACCCAGCCCATCAGGGTAACCTCTTTGCCTACATCTTTCGCGTGCAACTCTCCACAGTAATGGCTTCTTTTTCTCGTCCCCAAGGGTTCAGCCAAAACAATCTCCTTCTTGGAATGATAAGTAATATCCACCGCTGAGATCGCAGTGTGCGCAGAGAAAAAATATATAATAATGATTAATGGTTATCCGAAAATCTCCAGTTGAATGCCCTGATTAAATTATTAGCAATACTGGATTCCCGCTTGCGCGGGAATGACATGTTTTCTCAATCGGTTACATCCTTGTCTGTCATCCCTGCGAAAGCAGGGATCTAGGAACTGTAATAGACAACTGGAGTATTCCAAATAAGCGAATAATATTAATTGCTCTGTGATCTCAGCGCTCTCTGCGGTAAATTTTATGGAAAAGGG
>WTBG01000312.1 GCA_013139225.1 Deltaproteobacteria bacterium | reverse complement strand
TTTATCTCACATCGCATGGCAGGCCCTGTCTATAAATTTGAACGTATAATCAGAGACCTTGCCCAGGGGAAGGAAGTGAAAGAGTTTAAACTCAGAAAAAGAGATGAATTTTATGAGTTGGCAACAGCAATAAACAATCTGATTAAATCAAAAAAGTAGATTCTGAATAACACAATTTAGGGATTTGGGGATTTGCGATATGGGATGTGAGATAGAAGATGCTGGAGTGAATGATTGCGGATTTCTGATTACGGATACAGACAAATGCAGAATGCGGCCCCGGTGAAATATATGCCAAATTTCACGGGGTAAAATTGTGGAATTAAAATCCATACCCGAAACCCGTAACAAATACTTCTAACTTCAACAAGTTGTAGAATTTCCGAAATGGTGACCGCATGGAAAATTTTATGAAGCAGATAGTGCGCTATTTTCCTTTCTGGAAGGACCTTTTGTTTCTATCATTTATAATCATTTTTTGCCTGGCGATAATGCATTTTGGTGACGCTCGCTTTTTCTCCAGGAAGATTGTTTATACTAATAATGATATGATTCAAACTGTATGGTCTCCATCTTCCGGGGAGGTAGACCACTATCAGCTGGAGATAAGAGATACCAGATTTTTCCCTGGGTCTAAGGAGCACAACTCTGTTACCATGGTCAAAAGTGCCCGCTCACCACTGCCAAGTTATCAACTCAGATGTGAGCATAATCACTCATACACTTTAAAAGTTACAGCAATATCCCCATCGGGCGTCTCTTCACCGGTTTCTGAGGAAAGCACTCTTTTAATCTGCGACCAGAAGAATCCCCAAATTGAACTTGATCAACTTCCATCACCTGCTAAGCGTAGACATCCTACTGTCTTCATAACAGGCACTTTTGATGAACCTAACCTCGCATCCATTTCTATTAATGAGGTGCCTGCCAGTATCGATGTTGCTGGAAGTAGTTTTTCAGCTCAAATAAATCTCAATTTGGGTAAAAATTATATACATCTCCTTGCTCAGAACCTGGCAGGAAATGCAACCACAAAAAATATACGGCTAGATTATTCCCCGGTAAATATTGTATCACTGCCCACAGATGCCAGAATCTACTGGAATGGTAACTATGCCTATCTGGGCATTTACTCTGGTAATACACCTCAATCCTTCAATCAGGCTGTAGAGGGGAAACAGGTTATGCGTCTCATCTATCCAGGGTTTAATGACTACTACGGAATTATCGACTTCTCTGATATTACCAAAGATACCTATACTGTTGCATTAACACCTTTCTCAGGCATCGACCTAAGGCAGGGAGCACCTATCGAATATAAGCATGATGAAATTATCATTGACAGCTGTTCCTATCCCTTTGTTATGGATTGTGATATGGATGGTAAAAAGGATCTACTTACTGGTACTAAGGAGGGTAAGATTGCCGTTTTTGCCAATATCGGAACCGACAGCACTCCCAGGTTCTCAGACTATCACTTCCTCAAAGCAGATGAGGAGGATATCGATGTAGGAACTCATGCTGCGCTATTTATGGTGGACTACAACAATGATAGTGCCAAGGATCTGCTGGTGGGAAATGGTGAAGGCACACTCATCTACTATTCCAATCTGGGAAGCAATACGGAACCTGTTTTTTCCTCACCCATGGTGCTTAAAGATGCTGAAGGGTTGGAGATTGCTGTTGACAGCTACTTAACGCCCTGTGTTGTGGATTGGAATGAAGACAATAAGAAGGATATACTTTTAGGAAGTGGTGGTGGAACACTCTTGCTTTGTCTTAACCAGGGAAGCGATAGTGAACCACTATTTGCTACTCCCTGCTCAATTGAAGTGGAGGGAATAGAACTTGATGTAGAAAGTTTTGCTGCTCCTTTTGTAACTGACTGGAATGGTGATGGCAAGAAGGATTTACTTGTGGGAGATGGAGAAGGTTATGTTCATTTGTATCTTAATGTCAGCAAGAATAGTGAACCACAACTAATATCTTCCGGAAAAGTTAAGGTACGTGATCAAGACCTTAAAGTGGATGGTTCAGCTGCTCCTTTCCTGGTTGATTGGGATAATGATGGCAGAAAAGATCTGCTTGTTGGAAGCATTGAGGGGTATATCTATCTGTTTATGCATTAAACTGGACGGCAGTTGGAGATGTAGTGCAGGTATATATTGATGGTATGTAAGTACGAATCTCTTTGACAGGATAACAGGACAGACAGGATTTTTCTACATCTGGAGCTTTTTACGGGATCATCAAAATTAACTCGGGTCACCGCACTTTTAAATCACCTCTTTTACCCGCTTATGCAAAATGTAATGCAGCCTGTGAGTTTGTTAAAACTACTCTCCCCCCATCCTCGTCTAAGATAGTTTCCTGTTTTGTTCTTAGGGCATTGATGACAGTTGTAGGATAGTCTTATCAACATAGAGGTTGCGGTCTTCTCCTGCGAAGGGATTGTAGAAGTCATTATAGAAGCCGATGGCTAATTCGTGAAGTCCTTCTGTTATTTCAGCATCGAATATGAAGGTTTCAAGAGTTTCAGTATTGACAAAAACGGTGTCAATAATCTCCCCACCAATAATCAATTCCA
>WTBG01000159.1 GCA_013139225.1 Deltaproteobacteria bacterium | reverse complement strand
CTACTGCATACATGTTTTTGCCATCAAGCTCAATAATCCTGTCCATCCGTTTTGGGTCGATGATTACATAGCCTGCCCCGGCAGGGAAAGCCTGAAAAGTATAGCCTGACCCCCTGGGGATAAAGGGGAATTTATACCTGTTAGCAATCCTGATGATCGCCTGAACTTCCTCAGTAGTCTCCGGCATTACCACACAGATTGGTCTCATATCCGTTCCCAGTCTCTCCCTCTGAAGAAATCCAGAGGGGAGCCAGTTAACCCGTGAATAGCTCTGGCATACTACTTCATCATCACTAACATTTTCAGCACCGACCACATCCTGAAGGGCTTTTAAAGCAATTTTAGAAAACGCCATTACACAACCTCCTTCTTAAATTAAATTTGCAACCACGAAGTACACGAAGAAAAAAGGGAAACAGCTAAACCTCATAGAACTTACCGATTCATGGTACAAAAATCCCTTTTCAAACCGTTCCATGTTAATTAATTTGTGTTCTTCGTACGCTTCGTGGTTCACTTCAACAATTAGAGTGCTAATTTACCTGGGTTCATTACATTGTTGGGATCAAGTATCCCTTTAATCTTCCTGATTGATGAGTGATAATTCCCGGTTCGGGGATAAACCATCTCAGCCAGAGAACCATAAGGGCGATACATAAAGGCACCAGAATTTAGCAATCTTTTGGCAGCCTCATGGATAAGCGCTTTTACCTTTTCACTCTCTCTAGCATTGCTCCTGTCCACAGGCAGATTAAACTCGAGATGATAAACTCTGCCTCTCTGCTTTGGCTGGAGATAAATACCAACATCTTCAAAAGGATAACCACAATCTGCTGCTACTTCCTCCATAATGGCTATAAATGCAGGGGCTTCATCCAGTGGAGTAAGCAAAAGAATGTCCCAACACCCTCCACTGTAACGGAATTTCCAGTACACACCGTCATCCCAGTGCTGTGATAACATCCCTTTTATCTTTCTGTCTGCCTCCGCAATGGGTGGGAGAGCGGTGTTAATCTCGCAGTAGAATTGCTCGCATATAGCATTAAGAGCATTCTCCTGATAGGCTATCTTCTCTTCCGGATACCACTCACCTGCATCCATACATATAACAAGGCAA
Organism: Deltaproteobacteria bacterium; assembly: GCA_013139225.1. Lineage (GTDB taxonomy): Bacteria > Desulfobacterota > WTBG01 > WTBG01 > WTBG01 > WTBG01. Next base: position 1,674 of record WTBG01000159.1, on the reverse strand, counting down.
AAAGCAGGAAGCTGTTCTTTTAAAGCAGCAATCTCATCTTCCTTCTCAGCCAGTATAGAGGCAAGATTATGACTGTTAAGAATAAAACATTCATTCCCAATCTCTCTTCTTAAGATGAGGTAAGCAGGCTCAATCAGCTCTTCTATCGTTTCAAATGGAAGGAAATAAACTTTCTGTTGCGTAGGAAGTGGCGTTATTTTAAAGTTCATGGCAGTAACAATCCCCATTGTCCCCTCACAACCGGTAAGTAGTCTCCACCAGTCTATTCCAGGACCAAGGGCATTACAAAGATCTGAATGCGTTTTATCAGGGACTTCCTCGGGTTTAAGGGAAGGCATAGGCACAGCTAAAGAACCTGTGCGGAAAAGGTTGCCACTGGGAAAAACGAGCTGCATAGTGAGTATAATCTCATCCAGATGCAACTTGGAGGTTAAATGTGGGGGCTTCTCCAGAATACTGGTAATCACTGATTTTTGGGGATGAGGTAACAGAGGGGTAACTGCCCTGAATCCTTTAGGTTTCAACTCCTTCTGGAGTTGTCCATAGGTAACTCCCGGCTCCACCATAGCCCACTTATTTCTGGTATCAACCCTTAAAACACGATTCATACCCTGCATATCAATAATGATTCCACCCTCCTCCGGGATACCGGAACCGTGAAACCCCACAGGTGAGCTGCGTGGCACCACCGGTAAGGAATGCTCATTAGCAAGCTTAACCACCTTCTGCACCTCTTCTGTGCTTTTTACCGAAACAACACAGTCAGGTCTCTTAGCTGGCTGACAGCTTTCATCTTTAGAATATCTCTCAAGTGTTGCTTCATCAGTTAAAACCTTATCCTTACCTACAATAGATTTCAGCTCTTTCAAAATACCATCAAATTCCATCATCCTTCCTTTCCTCTTTTTTGTTTCAAATTTAAATAAGTGATAATTCCTATATGTCTCGCAGCCTAAAGGCTGCGGCTACCACAAAAATGCATAATATGACACGGTCCCACCCGGGGAGGTGAAATCCAGTTTTTTTACGAAGTCGTTATACTTTAACTTCTTAATAAGTCAACTGCTGTAAATTTGCTATACTAAATGTCTTCTGGTTGAGGCTCTGACCTATCTCGAAAATCTCAAACTGCCCCACACTTCCATGGCGCCTGATCAGGTCTACCGTGTGTTCTGCCTTGAAGACCGTTGACACTCCCTCTGCCTCAGCTAGCTTATGTTCACCCCAGAACTCTTCCATCATCTTCCAAAGCCTGCCCTGCCTGTCATACATCTCCTGAATGTTAAACTGCCAGTTCTCCGGATCAAGATACCAGATCCGCTTGCTATAGATATAGTTTTTGTCTTTGTTGACTACTTCAACAATCCAGCACTTCACCCGCTCCCTCTGAGCGCCATTCCAGAATCCCTGCCCTTCTATACGGGACAACTTCTCATAAGGTGTCTCCTGATGACGAATACACAACATATCTTTTTGACCTATCAGCTTATAGGTATTAAGGTTGATGTGGGTATACCAGCCATCGTGGTCATCATATATCAGATCGGTACCGTCTATCATGTCACTCCGCTGTTTGGTGCTGTACCTGCGGATGCGGCGGAACATGGCAGTATATATCCAGAGATCGCAATCCCTGTCTGTATCCTGGTATTTAACCTCTAAAATGGTGGTGTC
>WTBG01000277.1 GCA_013139225.1 Deltaproteobacteria bacterium | reverse complement strand
GTGAAAACCGCGTGAAAATCCTATACGAACCGGTGCCCCGGTCATTTTGGCAAGGACACCCGATCGAATATTTCCGTGCGCATCCACCACCAGGTCGTAGTTGTTTGCCTGAAGGGTCTTTCGTATTTTCAGTAATTCCCTGAAATTCGAAGCCTTAAACACGGGTACCACGCTGCCACCATTTAGTTGGCTATCGATAGCTCCGGCAAAACGAACATCAACAAGCCAATCACTTTGAGCTTGGGGAAAGCAATTTGCCAAAGAACGATAAGCCGGTACACATTTAGCAACGTCGCCCAGAGAGCCCAGCCGAATAAAGAGCAACTTTTTAACAAAATCAGGAGGAGTAATCATTGCGCTCTTCCTCAACTTTAATTTGGTGACACTTATTGTGGTTTTCGATGATCTCTCCAAGCTACCAGTTCAGATTGATATTTAATAAAAACTCACTTTTTAATGAAGTAAGTATAGGAAATTCCCTATTGAGCGTCAACTAAAAGATGATCGAAAGATATAGTCGGGCAGGCAGCTAAGCAACCAGGCGTGATATAACATCGTGGGATTTTGAGTGAAGTTTTTAATTTCTCAACTCCGTTTCTCTAATATACAGACCTATGAAGCTTGTCAGCTTCTATTAAGAGTCAAACGTAGCCCCCTTTTCTTTTCAGCGCTTTTTATCCGTCCCGGAAGGATAAAGTACGGAGAGGGAGTTGGGCAATACCTATCTGGCGCAAGGATGACACCCTGCAAAAAATGAGTTTATTTTGCTATGGAGAGGTATTTCTTCTTGACAGAAGCCCCTTAATGGGTGACCCCTTTTTTTACCGCAATGGGTTTTGGCTGCCAGTGTGTATCGCAAAGGTGATTTAAGTATTTTCAATCACCTGGTCTTCTTTATAACATTGCCTTAAAAAACTTGGAAAAGGTCTCCTGGCCATAAGCTTTCATAATGACCTTGCCCATCCTGTCTGTCTGCTGCATCCCTGCGTACTGGGCTTTTATTCTCGTGAGCTGACTCTGTTTAAATGCTTCATCTCTTTGCTCAGCATCTTTGTACATGGTAAGCCAGCACTTGATCAGTTCAGCACAGAGTTCATAGACGGTTGCTACCGTTTCGACCCTGGTTGTAACCATTATAAAAACCGGTGAAATATAGGTTCTGACCCAGGTGGTTGTTTCATCCAGATAAACCCTTTTAAAGTCTTTATGATTCCAAAACTTATTATAGACTTCATTGAAGGAAGCTAAATAGTTCATGGTAAAGTCATACTCCATGACCAGATCAAAGCCGAAGGTAAAATCTGTGTCAAAGTAGTAAGTACCATCTTTCATGACAATGGAATTAATGCCCCATATGGGCATCTTGTAGGTAAGATCCGGTAGGATCTGAAAAATCTCCGAACCTACCGAAAGTGCATTATCATGGTGAGGCACTGGTATGCCATCACCAAAATTCAAATCAACAAGGGTCACCTTATCAATCTTTTCTCCTTGATAAATCTTTATACCGCCACCATCCTGCCCACTTAACAGTTTAACGTTCTCAATATCATCTAAGCCCGAAACTCTTTGCAGTGGGAGCTCTTTTGAAAGTATTTCGAAACAGTATCCGGTAAGGCCTTTACCTTCCATACCATCCTCCTGTGGTGTTTACTGAGCGTGCTCTCCAGGAATGACATTAGCAGCAGGAACTAAATTCCGTTCTGGCAATGATTTCTTCCTGAACCTGTTTACTCAGTTCCGCCCAATAGGCACTAAAGCCAGCAACTCTTACAACCAAATCACGATAGTTTTCAGGGTGCATCTGGGCATCCTTTAACATTGCACTGTCAACCACATTAAACTGGATATGCCATCCACCCAGGTCAAAAAAGGTTTTGATCAATGAGAGGAGGTTTTTGGCACCTTTTAACCCTTTTAAGGCGGTAGGATGAAACTTCATATTGAATAAGACAGACAGGGTGGGAAGTGCATCAATTCTGCTCGCTGACAAGATGAGGGAAGTCGGTCCCTTTTTATCGGTACCAGGAAAGGCGGACACTCCCGCGTCACAGAGCGACACCCCCGCTTTACGTCCATCAGGTAAGGCACCGCATGCCTTACCGAAAATAGGATGGGCACTTATAGAAAGAGCACCGGGGGTATAGGGAACACCAAAGTAGTTGAGATGGGTAAACACTTCTTTATAGAAATCATCATACACCTGCTGTGCTATGGAATCTACATAATCATCATTATTGCCAAATTTAGGTGCAGCCAGAAGCTTTTTGTGAACCACTTTGTAATCATCTCCCTCAAAGTTGGCATCCAGTGCAGCTTTGAGGGCTTTTAAGGTAACTGCCTGATCGTCAAAGACACTCTTTTTGATGGCAGCAAGAGAATTAGCCACATTAATCATTCCGGATATAAGTAAGGTGGGAGAATCCTTATAGCGGACCCCGCCATCATCCATGCAGAGCCCTTTTTCAATACAATCATCTGTTAAGACAGAGCAGTAGATAAGAGGGGTGCATTCACGGTGCACACCCATAACCAGATTCCAAAAGTCTGCCTGTAAGGTGAATGCGTGGGCCTGTTGCTTCTTATAAGCCTCTACTAACTGCTCAAAGGACATATCATCCACCACACCGGTTTTAACACCTACCTGACGTCCGCTTAGCGGATCAACACCATCATTCAGTGCAAGCTCAAGACACTTTGCTTCATTGACAAAACCTGGAATATTAATCCCGTACCTGCATCCGGGAAGCTGCATTTCACTGCATCCCCCCATGGCATAATCACGGGCTTCCTCCAGTGAGGCCTTTGTATAGCTGAGAAAATGGGGTATTGCCACATTGTCATTAAACCATGCGGGCATACCAATACCTGTCTTTACCAGTTCAATACCCTTTAAAAGAAAATCCTCGGAGACATTATTATTATAGCGAATTGAAAGGGTGGGCTGAACGGTTTGCATGGTCAGGGCAGATTCAATCAGGAGATGGGAGAGTTCATTCGAGGCATCATCACCTTTGGGAGTTATCCCGCCCAAAATCATATTCTGAAAAAGACCTCCCGATGAGAGCCCCTCCCATGCCCGGGACGTTATGCGCTGCACCTCAGAAAACTTGATGCGAAGGCACTCGAGCAGCTCCATCACCTCTTCCGTGGTGACGGTACCCCTATCTCTGTCATCCCGATAAAAAGGATACATAAACTGATCAAACCTCCCCGGTGACATACCCATGGCACCCGACTCCACCAAACCGGCTAAATGGGTAAACCAGAAAGATTGAAGGGCTTCATAAAATGTTCTGGGAGGATGAGCCGGTACCCATCTGCAGGTTTCAGCAATTTGTTCCAACTCCTTCTTTCTCTGGGGATCGGATTCCTCATGAGCTAAACTCTCCGCAAGAGAGGCATGATTGTTAGCCCAGGTGATAATCCCCTCACAACAGCTCCTGGCAGCCTTATAAAATTGCACTTTCCGAAAGTCATCCATAGTGACGACCTTAAGTCGACGCTCACCTTCTTCAATCTCTTTTTTTATGCCGTTGAATCCAATCCGAAGCACCTTCCCATAATCCAGAACAAACCGTCCTTCAGGGGTGGGGAAGTTCATGGGGGTAACTAAAAGTGATGCTTCTGCCCTGTCTAATTCTTCTCCCCGTCCCATTTCCTTAAAATAGCGTCTGGCAATACACTCAAGTGACCTTCCCTCCCAGTAAGAAACAAGATCCTCTAAAATCGTTCTATCCTCTTCTGTGTATTTATAGACTATAAAAGTGTGTTCTTTGGCTATACCTCCACCTTCTCCTACCTGAAAAATCTTTTCCTCTTCCTGATCAGGTTCCCGTTCCAGTTCTTCCCGTATCCATTTAACAGCAAATTCAGGATAGGGATGACTCCCCCGAATATACCGGGATTGGCTTCCTACAATCAATTCGTCATCTCTAATGATAGGGGGACTGTTCTCTATGGCATACTTGAAGGCCCCAGCTCTTCTCTCCACTATGGGCTGCCCCTCAGTCTGCTTAAAATATTCAGTTATCAAAAGAGGCCAGGTTAGATCCAGGCGCAACTCCGCGTCAAGATATCTCTCCTTGAGCCTCTTTGTTCTCTCAGTTGAAGTTTCCCTGACAATTTCTCTTGCTGCAAACCCTGCCATGGTACCTTCCTCCACTTAGTATTCTTTTTAATTGAAATTTACCATGTAAATCGATATAGTGCAAGTGATAAAGAAACGGGGATTAAGTCTACGTTTGACTCTTTTAAAAGCTAGCAGGCTAGCATGCAAGCTGATGAAAAAGACAGGTGTCAGGATACAGAAGCTATATACATTGCGGATTTTGGAATGCGAACCTTCACATTGCGGAATTCGGATTTCGGAGTTCGGATTTAATAAAGATTTCAGATTGCGAGAGTAAAAAGGAAGGTCTGTAAAGGGGAACGTTGATTCTTTAGCAACTTAGTTTGGCTTGCTAGCCGATAAGAGTTTTAACACAACCTATTAAAACGGGGGGAGAAATTATGAAATTACTAGACAACGTAGCTGTAGTGACCGGCGCTGCATCACCGATAGGTATGGG
>WTBG01000163.1 GCA_013139225.1 Deltaproteobacteria bacterium | reverse complement strand
TATTGATTTGAGAATGAATTTCTCTGTGCACTCTGTGGTTAATTGCAAAATCTGGGTTTATATACTAAAAACTGCGCTTACTATAATACCTCATACGCGCACACCATTACTGGATATATGTTTCTGGTGGTTCTTTAAGTTGATATTGAAATGGTGCCGAGTGAGGGTCGTGGCAGGCAGAACAGGTTTTCTCCTTAAACTCTAGATGGGTATTCTGCGATACCGTCTGTCTGAGATAGAGGTGGCACTCTGAGCACAGTTCTGTGCTGATCTGATATAGCTCTTTTTTGTGTTTAGGGCTGTGACAAAAGCTGCACTCCTTCTCGGATGGAAGAGCAAGGGTTGCTACAAACGGATAGAAAAATTCATTGTGATTTTTCTCTAAAGTTTTTCCATTTTTATCCCTTATAAGTGGATGGCAGGTGGAGCACAGCAGGTCCCCATCCTTTGTGAGAAGATTTTCATTGGCAGAACTATGGGGGTCATGGCAGAACGTGCAGTTTTGAAGCACAAATTCTTTGTGAACAAATGTGTTTTCGATGATATCGGTTTTATGACACCCCTCTCTAAAACAGAGAAACAGTGCTTCCGGCGCATCTCTTTTTTCAGCGGTTATGGCATGACATGCCTTGCATCTTTGTTCACTTAATGGTTTGTGCTGTACAATATCTTCCTGATCAGGCAGGCGAGGAATCTGTGTTTTCTGAACTTTCCTTTCTTTCTGTTTTTTTATTCGCTTGTCGTGGTGGCAGACAAGACAGAGTTCTTTTCCTCCGTTAAGTCGCAGAAAATACCTTTCACCAGCCCCTGCGACTGCCTCTTTTCTTTGAATAACGCCTTTTTGATGCGGGTTGTGACAGGTTCCACAAAAAATGACATCATTGTAAAGGGGAAGGTAAACACCACGGCTTGTGAACTGAGCGTGAAGTGCCTCCTCCATAGCATCCGTCATCGTCACCAGATGATCAACCCGTGCGGGATGGACGTTCCGTTTATCTCCATGACAACTTTCACATAGCACAGCTCGTTTGCTCTTGAAAGTGACATCTGCTATGCTTTGTGCCTGCCAGGGGTCGGGGGTAGATTGATGGCATAAAAGACAGCGTTCTTCAATGATGTTGCCTGCCTCATCTAACTGTAGATGGGGATTAACCTTCTGATAACTATCTCTTTGGTGGCAGGTGAAACAGAAGTCATTTATCGATTCGTATGGTACTCCACGCAAAAATAGCGGATTCATTATTTTCAGGGGGGCATTCTCTCTCATCTGGATTATTACATCGTGACAGGTGAGGCAGGTGACTTTCCCCTCTTGTAATGGCCATCCAGATGGAATCTTTTTCTTCATGGCATCGGTGAGTTCAACAGCAACAGGATGAATGTCTGTGCGGGCAAATTCACTTTGATGACACCTGTTACAGAGTTTTATGTAGTCGCCATCAAATTTTGGCACTCCCCCTTTTTCAGTAGTATGACATTCTATGCAGTGCTTCCCTGTCCAGTGCGGATTAACAACCTCACTGGCGAGGCATTCCCTTTGCCAGGGGAAAAAGACAAGTAGTACAATCAAAAAAAGCTCTACGGGTTGTTTTAGAATCATTGTGTTTTTATGTCTTTCTGCTTAAGTTGAAAAGGAGATTTTGCTTTTTCCCTTCCGAGAGTGCTGTGAAAGAATTTAAATTTAAAAAGGCTGTCTTCACCGTGACACTCGGCACAAAATAGTTTGTCCACATCAGGACGCAAAAAACTGGTTGTTGCACTTCCCTCTGCCTGAACTCCGCGTCCATTGGTATGGTTGTGAGGGTCCCACTGATGAGGGTTATGACAGGTTGAGCACACGATGTTTCCTTCAGTCGTCAGCTCTCCTCGTTCGTTATAGACAGGAAATTGCTCCCCCACAAGAAGTTGTTTGTTAGCAAAGATACGCTTGTCCTCAGGAATCTCTAGCCCCCGCGGGTGCAGTCCAAACGGTGGAAGCTGTTTCCCGGCTGCGTTTCCCTCTGAGTGACACCCGGTACATACCATAACCACCAAATTTCCCTCAGAGGTATATTTCTCATTCCACCCATCAAGCTTAGATGGTCCAAGAGGTGCCGACCAGATGAATTTTTGCTCATTTGCATTGTGTACTGAATGGCATGGACTGCAAAGTCCGGCATGGGTAGATGTTTCCCCCAGCATATTGATATACTCCGGAGCAGAAACCTTCAGGTCATGGGGTGAACCTGCAATACGGGCATGATCTCTGTGGCATTCAATACAGAGGGAATCCTTTTCTTTAAAGTCAGCAAGAAGAAACTCCCTGTCTGCTGCATAGTGTGGTTTGTGGCAGGTTCTGCAGACCAGTTCTCCACCGGTACCCAGCGTAACTGTCTTTCCATTGCTCCACTTTTTGGGAATTTTTGCAACTTTCCCCGGAAGCAGATCAAGGGGGTGGGAGAAGTGGTTGAGTGAAGGGTCTTTCGTCATTCCAGGAGTTTGGGTATGACAAACCTCGCATAAAACGGAGCGAGCATGTGGGTCTTCAGCTGAGAGCACCAGGAACTTATTGTTTATCCCGCCGTGAGGGATGTGGCAGGTCTCGCAGATAATCTGATTGGGTAGGTCTGTACCAAGTACTCCACCAGCCTTAATAATGGCTTGGGGATTTCTTGTCGCAGAAATATCAATGGGGTGATTACCTTTTGTCTTCCCGCCGATGTTTTTAATATGGCAAAGCTTGCAGAAAGAAGAATTTTTGTTTGGGGCACGGATAAAAAATTCTACTATGACCCCCTCCTTGCTTTTCATTGCATGGGGGGTGTGGCAGGTGGTGCATTGCATGGCACCATTTTCATCGAGGGGGAATTTTTCAGGTATTTGCACACGGTCTGAGGGAATATTGCCTACACGGTGGCCCGGGTCATTGCAGACCTTGTCACGAGAATCGTGTACTGATCCATCATGGCAGGAAAGGCACATCTCCTGATCACCTACCACTTGCTCTTCCATAAGAGGTGTAAGAGGAGTTCCCCTGTGTTCCATGAAAAAGGTAGAGACCCACCTGTAGTGGCAGATAGCGCACTCTTTAGCAGTATCGGCCTGTTTGGGGTGCTCTATTTTGGATGTTGCCGTGTTTGGAAGCAACCACAATAAAATGATGATGGAAAAGAAAGTCTTTTTATATACCATGGTTATAGGTTATTTGAATTTCTCCTTAAAGATATCAGGAAAATAGAAGGTATCATAATTGGTCAGCATACCGCCGATTTCCATTTGTTGGAGCTGATTTATCCTGGTCGGTTCAAAACCCAGCTCCTTGAAATTCATAACTCCGTTTTCACTGTGACAGCGAGAACATCGTATAAATTCCTTAAGCTCTGTCCCCTCATGAAGCCTGTCTACAATCTCCTTCTTTTTTTCTTCAGCATAGCTCTCTTGTTCATCCATATATCGAAGGGCAGTCTCAACACCCTTCTCGGATGTGATAGGTTTCCAATCTCCATTTGTTTTTCTGAGAGGGGTCAGTTTTGAAAAGTGATTTTCTGTTTCAGCAAAGAGCCCTGTGGAAGGATCTATGCGAACCCCATAGGGCTCTGCCTGAGACTCAGCGCCGGTGGGGTTTATCCAGCCAAAGTGTATTTCCTCACCTTCCCCTACCTTCAAGTGGCAGGAGTGGCAGGTCATAAATTCTGTGTGCAGGTTCATCACAGCTATTGCCTGCAAGTTTTTCCCATGGGGGTAAGGGGAGTGACAGGCAATACATGCTGACTTTTTTGCCCATGCTTCAAGATTGATGTCTTCCACAAGCTGATGGAAATGGTCGTGAAGCTGCATCCGTTCCTGCTCTTTTACACGAAATGTCTGGTATGAAATCTCTCTGGGTTTTTTTTCTTGAGGTTCTTTTCGCCGTTCGAACTGTACCTTAAAGGTAAGATAACCACTCAGCAGTGCAGAAAGTGCAATAATAAATGCAGACACCAAAAACAACTCGAGGGTACTCTTTTTCCCTTTACCTCTCATTGGTGTGTCCCTCCTTTATAAGCCTGTCCTCTTCGCATTCGGCAACTCCTTCCTTCACCTGACGCTCATATTCAAGAAAGTGTTCTTCAATCTGGTGGTCCCTGGCAATTTTACCGTTCCAGAAGGTCCACTGTATGGGAAAACGCCCCGGGGCTGTATGTACATTATACAGGTGCCACAAAGTGATTACCAAAAACGCGAGCACCGACTCCTCAGCATGCATCAGCCTAAGTATATTAAAAGAAATCTTCGGAAAGGGAAGGTAGTTCACCATAAACTCCGGGAAAAGGAGGCAGCACCCTGATAGCGTCAGCACCGAACAACCCCATACCATTGCCAGATAGTGAAGTTTCTGCTTGTACATAAACTTTTCCATTTTTGGCCTCGTCTTTTCCAGCCCCAGGAAGTAGCGAAAGTCAAAGTAGAGGTCCTTCAAGTCCTTCCACAGTGGGAACTGGGTGCGGCGGATATCAAAGGTACCGTTTAAAAGTTTTTTGATCGTTCCCAAAAGCAGCACCAGCAAGTGGTAGGAGCAATCAAGGGTAAACACTATTGCGTTCACCCTGTGGATAAGTCGGGTAACATCAATGCCACCCATCAGGTTGATTACTTGATAGGAAAGTTCAGAGTTGTGAAAAAAGAGCGGGAGTCCGGTGACCACAGCCACAGTAAAGCTGATGCCTATCAACATGTGGTTGATTACAATGTGGATTGAATACCGTTGATAATCTCCCTTGGGAGTGAAATTCACATACCGGTGCAGATTTGGAATGCTTCCCAGAATGTTTCTGTCAACAGGGTTTCTTTTTTTCAGGAACTGGGGGACTCTGAGCCACCTGAAGAAACGGGCATCACGGTTTCTCAGTCTCCCGTAGGTCTCCATGCCCATGAGGGTAAAGAGCATAAACAGGGTGCAGAACATCACCCCCTCCATAATGAGCTCAACGATTTTAATTTCAGGCCCTTTATCCTTATGCCGGCTCAGATGGCTGTCTACCGCAGAAATGTTAGCAGCAGCACCTGGATGACATCCCTCTGCCTGACAGGTTTTATAACGATTATCCGGATGGATTGATGACTGGGGATCTGAGGGAGGCCTGATGTCATGGATGCTTTGAGTAGCGTGACAGTTGATACACTCTGCGGTATCATTTCCTCCCAACTGGAGAATACGATAATGGATCGTCTCCTTGTAGGTTTCCACTGCCTCTTTCTTTGGACCGGTAAAGCCAACAGCGTTTAAAAAATCCTCATCCGCATGGCAGCTGGCACAAAGTTCCACAATTTCTAAAGGTGAGCGGCTGGTTTTGTGTTTATAGCGGTGGGAGATATGAATGAAGGTTTCTTGGAGCCCCTTTTCCTTATGGCAGTTAAGGCATCGTGCTAGAACTTTTTCTGAGGGGACTTCTTCCGGTAGCGTATAGAGATCATTTAAGTGGCAGTATTTGCAGTCCGGCTTCAACTCGGCTATTTCTGGAGGGTCATCTGGCTTAACGCCGTGGATGCTTTGTTGTAAGTTCTCTGCAACCTCCCGATGTGAAAAATTTTCTCCGGTGAAGGCTTTCCATTTATCTAGATGACAGGCCTTGGCGCAGTCAACCTTTTCAGTTTTGCTGTGTGGTATTTGTTCAACATCACTGTGACAGCCGATACATGAGACATTGCGGTGTATTGATTGATTGAAAAGGTGTGTGTCAACATAAAGATTGTGAAGCTCTCCCTTTTCATCATAGGCACGAAGCCTTTTGTACTTGTGGCAAAAAAGACAGTTTTGCGGGTCTCTGGCGAACACAGGTGGAGAGAATATGCACAAAAAGAGCCAGCTTGTGATCAACCACATCAGCACATTTCTCGTGTGCATTATTCTTTCCCCTGAATGTTCTTGTTAAAAATATCATATACCCTCACCCGGTTTGAGAGCATTTCCACTACATATAGCCTTTGGCGATCATCGATGGTTATTCCCACCGGTGTCTTCCATTTCATTACATCTCCTTCTTCTATTCCCAACACTGATTTAAAATGACCATAGCGGTTGAAAACCTGGATGACACCCAGGTAGCTGTCGCTGACGTACACATTATTATCCTTATCAACACATACCCCTTTAGGTCGGTACAGCTGGCCAAGATCCACTCCCCAATCACCGATGCTGCCTACCGCCTCGCCTTGCGGGCTCCATACCTGCACCCGTGTGTTGAGAACATCAACAACAAAAACTGATGTATCCTTTCCGACAGTTATGAAAAAAGGATGCCTTAACTCCTGGCGCCCTTCTCCTTCAGAGCCCCAGCGGCCAAGGAGACTGAATCCATCAAGGGAATATACCAAGATGTGATGATTGTCATTGTCGACTACATACAACCGCCTCCGTTTCTCGTCCACGGCCACATCTACTGGATCGCTCGGTTTTTCTTTTGTATCAGAGGTTATAGTAAAATGGGAAATAAATTTTCCATGAGATGTGAAAAGCTGCACCCGTCGGTTACCCGTATCTGCTATATATACCTGACCCTGGGTGTCTGTTGTAATGCCAAGCGGATATTTAAACAGCCCCTTTGCTGAGCCTTTACCACCAAAGTAAAATAGGAAAGTACCAGTTTCACTAAACACCTTAACCTGGTGGTTTACCCCATCCAGTATATAAATACGATGGTCCTTTCCAACTGCCACATCGCTAGGCTGGAGGAATCCATGCTCAATGTCAAAGAGATGTCGAACAGGGGTAATCTGGTAAGCATTCGCATGAGGTGATAAAAAGGTCGTGAAGATTATCACCAGCATAACCAAAAAAAGAGGTTTCTTTTGTAAGCAATATACCATTGTTGTACCTCATTGCGATTATAAGAATGGTGGAAATCCACCACGGAGAAATCGTTTTAACAGTTAAACCTCATCATTTCAATGATCTCACGCACCTGAATCCGACATGAAAACTTCTGTCATCGGGTAGAGAATAGTAACGGTTTGTAACCCGCACCTGCTGTCCACTAGAGTACCAGGCCCCACCCCTTAGCACCTTATAAGTTCCTATAACAGGACCTTTTGGGTTTTTCCCTGAGCTCATGGAGTAATAGTCCCTTCCGTACCAGTCAGCGCACCATTCCCAGACATTCCCAATCATATCATACAGTTCGTATCCATTTGGTTTAAAGCTTTTAACCGGTGCTATGCCAAAAGAGTTGAAATTAGCATATTGTATGTCAGGCTCATCTCCCCAGGGATATTTTGTATTAAAAGCCCCTCCCCGCGCTGCATATTCCCATTCGGCCTCCGTTGGCAAGCGTTTGTTAGCCCAGGAAGCATATGCTGCAGCATCATACCAACTCACTCCGACAACCGGGTCTTCAGGACGATCAAGATCAGGATGCCAGAAGCCTGGTTTAGAGTGACCCGTTTCCTTTAAAAATTCCCGGAACTGCCTGTTTGTAACTTCGTGGGCATCGATATAGAAAGGTTTAATATTTACTTCATGAGCAGGCAGCTCATCAGAATCACCCCCCTCACTACCCAGGATGTATGTACCACCTGGGACGGGAACCATGTTTTCATAATCAATCACAGGGGCATCTACCTTGCGCGTCTGTACCGAATTTGATATACACCCTGCGCACAAGGTCAGGAAATAGAGTTGTAAAATTATAG
>WTBG01000098.1 GCA_013139225.1 Deltaproteobacteria bacterium | reverse complement strand
AAGGTATTAAACCTGTTCGTGATGAGTTGGAGGCTAAGAGGGAAGATCTTGTTGATCTGTTAATTCTTGAGGAGCCTGATCGCATTGTGATAGATCAGAAGATAGGTGAGATTAACAGCTTACAATCTCAGATACAGCACGCAGTAATTGACAGTCTGCTTCGGGAAAAAGAATTCCTTAATCCGATGCAGCAGAAAGAGTATTTTGATGTTATTAGCAGAAGATTATGCCCAAACCGGTTTTTCATGGGAAGAGGACGCGGCCGGGGAATGGGCAGAGGTGATGGAAGTGGCAGAGGACAGGGATTAGGAATGGGTCTGGGTGATGGAAGCGGAAGTGGCAGAGGACAGGGTCAGGGAATGGGTATAGGTGATGGAAGTGGTAGAGGACAAGGGAAGCGTATGGAATAGTGGAATAAGGGATTTGATACAGTTGTGAGTTATGCGTTTCGTGTTACGGGTTTAATGATGTTCTCCATTCTCAACGCGCAACTGACTCCACATGTCCATTATTCCATGTGGGTTGCATAAAAAAGAGACTACTAGAAATCCTCTGATATAAATAGGTCGTAGAAACTCCTGTATATTATAAAATCCCGCTTTCTTTTGCGCGGGTAACAAACTCTTGTTCCTTCCACCACTTCTCAATCCCCAGATCTTCAGCGACAGAATTGGCTGCCAGATAACCGGGGCCCCAGATCACACAGCCACCTGGATAAACAGATGCCCCCCCCAGATAGAGCTTTTTTACCGGGGTTCGGTTTCGCGAACAGTCTTCATTGGGACGGAGAAATCCCATCTGAAATGGGATGTATGCCCCCTGTTTATAAGAACCCTCTCGCATATCCAGAAATTTATTCTGCATATCAATGGGCGTGCTGATGTAACTCTGGAGCACCTTATCTTCGGTGATGTTCGGTGCGTAACGCCTTAAAATCTCAAGACACCTTTTAGCCGTTTCCTGTTTAAACTTGAGATTGTACCAGTGCTCCGGTCCCTCTTTAAGATTAAATGGAGCCATCATGGAAATCTGACTTGCGCACCTGCCCGGCGGGGCAAGCCCCGGGTCGTGGACACTGGGAAAGCAGCAGTTAAAGCCCAGCTTCTCTACCATTTCCCCTTTATACAGTGCATCAAAGTGGTTGGTCAGGTCTTCCAGTTTTTCGTATCCAAGAATGTAAACACATGCCCTGTTTATGTCTGGATTTCCTTCTGCGGCCTTAAAGTTTGGTGGTTCCATAAGAGCGCTGTGGACGCCAAAAAGGCTGTAGCTCTCCCACTTCCAATTCTTAGTCTTCTTGGCAAAAGCCTCCTTTATGTCTCCCTCTCTCATCAGGTCGATGAAGGTCTGGATGGGATCAATAGTGCTGATAACAGCCTTGGAGGCTTGATAAAAAGTACCGTCAATCATCTCAACACCCTTTGCCTCACCGTCCTCTACCACAATCCTCTTTATCCGCTGATTGTTTTTGACCAGACCATTGTTCTGGTGTATGACCTTATTGATTGCCTGGGCCACCATGTGAGAACCACCTTTTACAAGCTGGTAGTTATGAGAGCGGTTAAGATAAAGGAGGACAAGGAAGCCCAGATTGATTGAGTCGTACTTCACCCCCCAGTGACAGGCAAGATAAAGAAGAAGGGTGCGGATATGCTCGTTTTCAAATTTTTCCTGGATGATGTCAATAGGCTTCTTCTCACTGTATTCCATGACGATCCTGCCTACCTCTGTCTTTTTCATTCTGACAATCTGGTCTAATGCCCCCATTGGAGGAGCAAAGGTCGCCGGGCCGATAAACTCATCAAAACATCGTTTAGCCAGTTGATAAAATTCACGATAGTTCTCGGCATCCTTTTCTGAGAATTGGGCAAAGGACTTACAGGTTCGCTCCAGATCTTTATAAATGCAGAGACATCTTCCGTCAAGCAGGGGCATAGCAAATTGAAGGTCAGGGTAGATATGTTTTACCTGATAGTCTTCTTCCAGGCGAAAATCACTGTAAAGTGGTCCACAATCAACCATCATCATGTAAACCGCATGGGTGCTGTGGAGAAAGCCCGGCAACGTTGACTCTTCAGTCCACAGCCCTCCCCCGCATTCATATCTGTACTCCAGAGTCAGAACTTTCTGCCCGGCTTTACTTAAGTATGCCCCTGCCTCAAGGCCGTTGGGGCCAGCACCAATGATAATGATGTCGTATTTAGTGTCCATTTTTCCCTCCATCCTTGACGACTTCACAAAAAGTTGAAAATCGAGTCACTACTGCCCCGTATCAAGTACGGGATAAACTCCAGCAAGAGTCCATAACAACCTAAAATCACTGGATTCCTGCTTCCGCAGGAATGACATAAAACCTGATAAGAATTGATAAGAATGTAATATGAAATACTTTAACATTAAATACTAGTAGGATAATTTATTGCCTCTGCGATCTTAGCGTTCTCTGCGGTGAATAGATTCAATTCAAAAAGGATACCCTCCCTTCTCCCAGGGTTTTCCCAGATTATGATCAGAAGCGATAGTTTTGTAGCAATTATATCCCTGGCAGTCCATTCCTCCCCCGCTAAAACCCCAACCAGCTCCAGTAGCATAGAGATCCTTAACCGGCGTCCTGTGTTGAGCCAGTTCAGGGACGGGTCGATGCTTTCCGGTCTGACCTGGGATGACATCGATCGTAGCCCAATTTCCCGTAGGACACATATTTTTCAGACGGAGACAGTCGTAAGGTGTTAATGGGTCATAGCCAATAACATTTTCCCAACTCATATTGGGGGCATACTCCTGCCAGCACTTGATGACATACTCGGCGTTTCTCTTCTTAAATTCAAGCCACTCCCGCTCCGACATCTGGTCAGCAGCAAGGACAAACTGTTCAGAACCTACTATATGCTTTCCTTCAGGTGCCTGTGTGGGATCCAATGAACTGAGGCACCATACAAGCAATGCGGGATCAGGAGGCATTTTGCCCAGCGTTCTCCAGGCATTTTCCATAACGAGTGTCTCCGGATCCTTCGAGCCGAGTGACAGCAACCCGGTCTTATAGATGTCAGGATCAAAGGCCTCCGCCTTATAACGGGGCATTTCGTGTACCGCCCAATGATACCATGTAATGGCAATGATACGCCTGGAGAGATGTTTTATTCTTCGGATGGTTCTAGATTGAAAATAGTCCTCCCCTATCAATTGAAAGCAGAGCTGTTCAGGTGAAAGTGTACTGACTACCAGCTTTCTGGCTTCAATCTCCGTCCCATCAATTAGACGCACCCCCTTTGCCTTACCGTTTTCTATCAGCACCCTTTCGACCTCGTGCTTGGTAAAACTCTTTCCTCCATTTTCAAGGAAAATCTTGTGACAGGCGTGGGCATAGCTATGGGTCCCTCCCTCTACGCAACCGAAATTAACAAGCAGAGGGAGAAGTATGAACTGTGCGATACCAGTTGCCGGCATCCTTGGTGAGTAAGGCATTGCAGCGTGTGAAGGACGGAGGACAGCGGCAACAACTTCGTCGGATTCAAAGAGGTCTCTTAGTACCTCGATAGCTGATTTGACCGCCCATACGGGATCAATCTCCAGAGAGGGATCCATCAAGGTTTGTTCCATGATATCAGGTTCGTGGTGTGGGGGAGGGGGATTGTAAATCCACTTGCAGAAAGCAGGCTCAATTTTCTCTTTCCACTTCTTCCAGAGGTTCAACCATGTGTCAGCATCCTTTTGAGAAAAACGAGCTATTGATGCAGCGGTTTTTTCTTGTTGGGAATCGTAATCCTCATGGTGAAAAGCGATGCATGAGTTATCCTCTTTGAATATCGTTCCCATAGAAATGATATAGGGAATCCACTTTCCCCCTTTCTCCACAAAATCAGGAAAATCCCGTTCGAGAACAATTTTCCAATACTTGTCAATGTTAACTGCATGGGTATTGGTGATGAATCCTGGCGCAGCGCTTTCCTCACATGACCATCCCCCCCCCAGCTCATGGCGACTTTCGAAGATGGCTACATCCATGCCCCCGTATTTAGCCAGGTAGATAGCTGTAATCAGCCCTTTGTTTCCTCCCCCGATAATGATTGCATCGAAAGATTTGTCAGCCATTTTCCCACGCCCTCCTTTTTTAAAAATCGTCAGTGTGTCTAATATTTTTCCTGTTTTTTATGCCAAAGAAAAGAAACTTTAAGACAGGTCCTTTTAAGATCAACTTAATCAAGGTGAGAAGATCGTTATAATCGATTGCTGCCCTGACATGCCACTGCACCGGTTCCGTGGTATTGACGTGAAGAATCAGATAATCGTCTTTCCGGGTAATCTTATCCAGTTCTCCCTCTAATACGGTTTCTCCCAATCCTGTGGATCGCATTTTCATGTGTTCTATTCTCCTCTCATTTCATCAAGTAACGTTTTTGAGACTCTATGACTTTTGGATATACATGCTTTTTAAAAGCCAGAATTTGGCTAAGGTGCTACTATACTTTGTTAATCTTCTGGAATGGGTTGAGATGGGCAGGAGATGTTTTGGGGATCCAAGGATTTTTTAATACCCTTGAGAAGTTTCTCATAACCAAAGACAGAACCTGCCTGTCGATGGTATGCCGATCCCAGGGCGGGTGCAATATTGTATTCATAATGTCTTTTTAAATCCTCCTGTATTTCCGCCATTGTTCCATCCAATACAATAGCCAAACCCTCTTTAGTCTTTTCCACCGGGTACATATCTTCTTCATAGCCCAGATGCCCCATCTCATAAGAAGCAATCCAATCTGTATGATAAGAATCAAGTATTGGCGGACTGTACTTGTCAAGGAACTCCGCTGATCTCTTAATGGCATCAATACAAGTATCCATAGTATCCACCTGTATGGAGAAAACCATGAAGGTGCCAGATCTGCTGATTACCCTAGGCCCATAAGTAGTTCGAATCCAACAGTTGGCAATGTTAGAAACAATGCGGTCATATACTTCCTGAGGGACTTGCTTACCCTTAGTTTCTTTAATGATATCTTCAATCACCCTCTTTTCGTATTCTACCTGTTTATTTGAGGAGAATCCCCACAAACATACGGCAACCATATTTTTACAGTTTTCCTGCCAGTATTTTGATTTCCAGGTTTCCCAGTACTCTTCGCCGGACTTAGCCCAATACCAGTTAAGGTAGGAGGTTGGCCATTTGGAGCAATTGCCTGCTATTTCCGCATGGCAAATCTTATACATGGCATCCACTGCTTTTTTAGCCGTAGGGTAGGTAAAGAGATGCCACTTGAATCTGTCTTCAGGCATTAAAGATTTCTGATGAGGCATTATCCCTTCACAGGGAAAGGTTTTTGGGCCCGGGTAAGGGTGAAGCTTAACTGCCATTTTGGTGACCATTCCAAACCCGCCCATCACCCCATAACTTCCCCGTATTAATCCCCTCAAATCTGGACCGGGACCTTCTCCCCAGAAGGTATCAGCTTCAGGTTGTGAAAATGAACCGGTTGTGAGAATCTCCCCACTGGGGAGAACCCACTCCATTGCAAGGATGTTCCGGTATCCCATGCCAAGGCGGTGGGAGACACCCCAGGCAGCCTGAAATACATGATTGGCAAGTGACGACATCTGTGCACCTGCCTCTGGTGTTCCTATATATAGACCTCTTTTGTTGGCTTCCGCATGAAGCTGGGCATGGGAAACATAAGGTTCAATTAAGGCATACATGTTTTTTTCATCAATCTCAATAATTCTGTGCATCCGTTTGGGATCAAGAATAACAGTATATGGCTCACGCGCTACGGTATTTAATGACCAGAGATTACCGCCCACAGGTATAAAGGGGAATTTCAGTCGGTTTGCCAGTTTAGCGATAGCTTGTACTTCTTTGGTATTGCCGGGGAGAGCAACAAAGGCAGGAGGATTAGGATTAATGGTAGATTCGGGCATCCAATCTCGGGAATAGGCATGCATGATACTGGGATCATCAGCAACATTTTCTTCCCCAAGGATATTGACTAGCGCATCATAAATTATTTTATGTTTTTTATCCTGCATATGTTCCCCTCTTTGAAATGGCCTGAGTGCTCTGATTAGTGATTACTATGGTGCATTTTATGTTTTGTTCTACCCAAACTCTTTCCACACAAAGGTGGTGTTAGGTGGATATGAATTGTTCAAATATCTCTCTGGCAAAAAATTAGCCTGCTCCCTATCTCTTATCAGGAATAATAACAGGCATTATTAAAGGTTTACCTTTTTATGTCATAACAAATACAAGTAACTTCACAAGTTAATATAATCCGATGGTTAATTTAAGAAGGATTTTAGTAAAAAGCAAGGAATATTTTGTGCACAATATAAAAAACTTGACATAATGATAGTGATATTATAAAAATTCCCTACTGATTTGTTTAAGTGAAGAGGCTTTTTGTTAAAGCAGGCACAAATTTTAAAATATAACTGAAGGAGAATTACCTTGGCAAAGTTGAAATCAGTGAAGCA
>WTBG01000212.1 GCA_013139225.1 Deltaproteobacteria bacterium | reverse complement strand
TCCCGCATCCAGCTATGAAGGTATTAATGTAGAGGCTACACGTTACAGGTGTGGTGCTGCGTTGGCTGAAGATGACAATGTTGAAGTTGATTATGTTTCTGGAATCCCGGATTCCGGAGTTGCCCATGCTTTGGGATATGCTGCAAAGGCAAATATCAAATATTGTCGCCCTTTCGTAAAATATACACCTACCTGGCCTCGAAGTTTCATGCCTCAGCAGCAAAAGACCCGCGACCTCGTGGCAAAGATGAAACTGATACCAATCAGGGAGTTGACCGAGGGCAGGCGATTACTTTTCTGTGAAGATTCGATTGTTCGTGGCACCCAGCTTAAAGATACGCTTCAGCGAATGTACGATTACGGTGCCCGCGAGATTCACATGCGACCAGCTTGCCCACCACTTACCTACGGGTGTAAATTCCTCAATTTTTCTCGTTCACGTTCTGAGCTTGATCTTGCTGCCAGAAGGGCAATAAGCGAGCTTGAAGGTCAGAAGGAAGTAAATATTGAAGAATATACCGATGAGTCGTCAGACAAATATAATGCAATGGTTACAAGGATAGGGAAGAAAATGGGTCTCACAACGCTTCGGTATCAAAAGCTGGATAGAATGGTCAGGGCAATTAGAATGCCGAAAGAGAAATTATGTACCTTTTGCTGGACAGGAAAGGGTTAAGGCTGGAAGCATCCTTGATAAACTCTGATGTTTAGCACACCTTTTCACTGATTAATTGAGTTTGTTCCCAATCAACTGGGCAAGGTTTTGGGCGATGTCTTTTATTTCTTTTTCGTCCTGGCCTTCAACCATCACTCGGCATAATGACTGGGTACCGGAGTAACGTACCAGGACCCTTCCTTTATCAGATAGTGTCTTTTCCGCAGTGTCAATGGCCTTTCTAATCTCAGGTATGGAATCAAGATCATTATTGTTTGCATTGAACTCCCAGTGCTTTGCACGGGGAGTTTATACTTGGAGTCCAAATTTTTGACGAAATTTACTTGACATGAAAAAAAAGTTCTTTATAATTAGTCAAAGTTTTGACAATTTTATTATTTCCTTTGTGTCAATAAAATATCAATGATGGTGATCTATAAGTAGATGGAAGAGGAAGGTTAATGGAAAACAAGAATATTTTAGTAGTAGAAGATGATAATGCAACCAGGGATACTATGATCGATTTGCTGTCAGAGGCAGGCTATGAAGTAGAGTCCGCCAGGAATGGTGAGGAGGCCATTGCAATGGCGCGGGAGTATACTTTTGATATAGTAATTACCGACCTGAAAATGCCAAAAGGGGATGGGATCCAGGTTTTGGAGCAGATTAAGAAAATTGATAATCGAACAATTGTTATTATTTGTACCGGATATGGAACAGTAGATACAGCAGTGAAGGCTATGAAATTGGGAGCTTATGAATATATTACCAAACCTATAAAAATTGAAGAGATAAAATTGGTTGTTCAAAGAGCTTTGGATTATCAAAGGTTGAAGACTGAAAATGTGCTTCTCCAAAAACAACTGAAGGCAAAATATAAATTTAAGAATCTAATAGGTGATAGCGAAGTCATGCAGCAGAGTTTTCAATTTATTGAGAAAATAGCAGCAACAAACAGTACGGTTATGATTTGTGGTGAAAGTGGTACAGGGAAGGAACTGGTAGCTAGAGCAATACATTATAATAGCGACAGAAGGAATGAACCTATGGTGCCGGTAAACTGCGGTGCTATTCCTGAGGATCTTTTAGAAAGTGAACTCTTTGGTTATGAAAAAGGGGCCTTTACGGGTGCTTTAAAGACAAGGATAGGAAGATTTGAATTGGCCAACGGTGGAACCGTTTTTTTAGATGAGATTGGGGATATGAGTCCTGCATTACAGGTGAAAATCCTGAGAGTGTTGCAGGAGCACGAATTCGAACGGCTGGGTGGTGTTAAATCAATCAAAGTTGATATCAGAGTTATTGCTGCTACCCATAGGGATTTAGAAAAAGCTGTTAAACAAGGTACCTTCAGAGAAGACCTCTACTATCGACTGAATGTAATTCCTTTTATACTTCCTCCCTTAAGAGAAAGAGGATCTGACATCCCTCTTCTTACAAACCATTTTATAGGGAAGTTCAACATAGAGAAGAAACAAAATATTAATGGGATTTCCCCAGAGGCTTTAAAATGTTTAACGCGATATCACTGGCCAGGAAATGTGAGAGAATTAGAAAATTTGATAGAACGTCTGGTTATCTTAAAAGGAGAGGGAGTAATTGAACAAGAAGACTTGCCTGAAAAAATATTGGGTGCAGAGTGGTCAGATGCCGTGCCTTCTATGGATATTCCTGATAGCGGGATATCTTTTAACACAGCTGTTAGTGAATTTGAAAGAGAACTTATTCTTCGTGCTCTTAAAAAGACGAATTGGATAAAGAATAGAGCAGCAAAGTTGCTACAGCTGAAAAGAACCACCTTAGTTGAAAAAATTAAAAAGATCCAACTGACCCGTGAAAATACATAAAGGATTTTTTCATAACCATAGCTGCTAGCAAAAGATATTTCGTTGCAGGAAATTTTTTGACAACTGTGTCTTAATTTTATATTATTTGTCAAATTGTTTAATAGCCAACTTTTTACTTAATGATTTCGCAACCGCAGAATTCGCTGTGACTAGCAAAATGATACTGGATAAAAAAAATCGATAAATACATTCCGTATTTAAAATCCTGCATCTTGTTCTCACAATTGGCTCAAAGCTCCTGGAGCAAAGGGTACTATCATTTTAACGCTATGTGAGTATGCTAAGTTCATAGCTTGATGGGGAAGTTAATTAGAAAGTATTATCAGGGGATGAAAAATTGAACGCATCTAAGAATCCATTTTCCCAAAAAGGAGGGAAGAATAATTTTCTCTCCTGTTTTTTATTTTTTTTGCTTTTTCTGTTTTCGTTTTCGGGAAAGGTTGATGGTACGAAAGAAGTTAGAATCCATACTGGTCATGATAAAGCCATCCCTTTATCGTTGCTCGGTATGGATTTCCAAGAGGAGTCATATGCCATCTTAGTTGAGAAGCAGACGCAAAAGTTGTTCCTTTACGGCTCTCTTGATGGGGAAGTTGAACTGATTAAAAGCTTCCCTTGTTCTACGGGTGAAAACAGCGGTGATAAGAAAGAGAAGGGCGATAGAAAAACGCCGGAAGGCATTTATTTTTTTACGCGAACCTTTGGGGATGAAGAGTTAAACCCCCGATATGGGGTAAAGGCATTTGTTTTAAACTACCCCAACTTCTTTGACAGACTGCAAAAAAAGGATGGTAGAGGCATTTGGCTTCACGGTACTAATAAGTCCTTGCTTCCCAATGATTCGAAAGGATGCATTGCCTTAAATAATCAGGATATACTGGAGCTTGTAAAGTATATTTCGCTTTATCTTACACCCATCATTGTTTTAGAGGAAATCGAAAATCTCCCGGAGGAGGAGATAGGAAGGAAAGAACGCCAACTTAAAAACTTTGTTTACAAATGGCTCAACAGCTGGGAGAACAAAGAACTTTTGAACTACATGTCATGCTATGCAAAAGATTTTAGGTCTAAAGGTATGAACTGGTTGCAGTGGAAAAAGTATAAGGATAGACTCAACAAAAGAAACAATAAGATTAATATAGCAATTAGCGGGATGCAAGGCTTTGAACATGATAGTTACTATGTGGTTGTCTTTAGACAGGATTATCATTCTAATCTGCTTAAGAGTAGTGGAGTAAAAAGATTGTATCTGCAGGAAGGCGACGAAGGATTAAAGATTGTAGGCGAGGTGTGGAATCCACCTAGAGGGGGTTATCTTCCCACTAGAGAAAAAACTTCAGTGCAAATTGTTTCTTCAAAGCGACAGGATGATTTGAAAATTGAGGCTGAAAAAATTAAGTCATTCATCGAGAAATGGAGAAGATGTTGGGAGGATAAGGAATTAGAAAAATATATGAGGTGTTATTCTGAAAACTTTAAAGCTCGGGGTATGGATAGGAAGGAGTGGAAATATCTGAAGCAAGTTCTTAATGGTACATATAAAAATATTAAAGTAAATATAACTGATGCCGAAATAGATATAAAAGATGGGGGTAAAAAAGCAGAGGTTTCATTTCTTCAGGACTACCAAGCTGATCATTATAGTGATAAAGGGTTGAAACGGATGCTGTTAAAGAAAGAAGAGGGAAAGTGGAAAATAGTGGCTGAGGAGTGGAGTGCTCTATAAGTAGTTTATGCTTAAGTTATGTATTTCGGAGTTTAGTTATGAGCATACGAGACAATTTTTTAACTATTATTTTTAAAAAGACGGGGGGGATTTTCTCATTTAATATCACCATGGGCATATTCATTACTTCTCTTGCCTTTATAATTTTGCTAAATGGATCCCTGGTGTTTCTTACATTTCAATGTGGTAATCTCCAATATAAGAAATCATTTCTTCTAAAACAGATTGGTAATATGCAAACTGAAATGGAACAGATGAAAAATGAGATTAAGGAGGCAATGTATTATAAGAAGTGGGCAGATAATATTATTTACCGAAGATTATATGCCGGAAGTCTAAGTGGGCAGGGATCTTCTTCTTACAGCAGTGGCGTTTCTAATAACTCTTTGAAGTTGAAACCTGAGTCTGCAGTAATAGACAGCGCATTAGTAGGGATTGATGATTTTCAAGTTAAGAGCTTAAACCTGGAGATGGATTTTGAGCTATCTTTTTATCTGGTAAACAAAGACAGGGAAAACAAACGGACTAGCGGTTATGTAACTATTGTGGGAATGAACGAAGACGTGATACCACCCGTGTATGGAGTATTCCCCCGCATAGAGTTTAAGGAAGGTGCTCCGGTTGATTATCAGGAAGGTTTGAGTTTTGCGATCAGGTACCTAAGGCCGGTAAAAGCTCGTATCAATCAACCAAGTATTGGGCCAAAATTTAATGAGATTATTATTATGGTTTATTCCACAGAGGGTGAACTAATCTTAAAACAAGGATTTAATGTTGAAAGGATGCTCCAGATGAATTCCTGCTCATAGGCTTTTCTTTGCGAAAATAATCTGTTT
>WTBG01000004.1 GCA_013139225.1 Deltaproteobacteria bacterium | reverse complement strand
GGTGAAATTCTTGGTGAAGGAATGCGCATCGCGGCCCAAAAGATCGGCAAGGGAGCAGAGCGCTTTTGCAGACATATTAAGGGACAGAGTTTCCCGGCAGAGATGAGGGTTAAGCATGGAAGCGTTCTTGGTTACTTAACTTCCACCCGGGGAGCTGATCATTTAAGAGGAATTGCCGTAGATGACCTGATGCCGATAAAACATATTAAGGACCATTTCGGCGAAGAAGCCCTCAAGGGCAATGGTCTGAAAGGTAAAGGAATGGCCACTAAATGGGTGCAGGATATGACCACCATTCCTGACCTGCTTGGAATATGTAAGATTTTCTATGTCTTAAGTGCCGCTTATACTGAATTTACTCCAGATGACTTCGCCCGCATCTATACTACTGCCACCGGGATGGAACTATGCGGCGAAGATCTTCTTAAAGCAAGTGAGCGGGTTTATAATGTAGAGCAGGCATTTAATGTCAAGATAGGAGGATTTTCAAGAAAAGATGATGTGCTTCCCGACCGCCTGTTCGAGGAAAAGGTGGATGGTGGTCCTGCACAGGGGAAAAGACTACAAAGGGATCATCTCGAAAAGCTACTGGACGATTACTATGAAGCCAGAGGCTGGGACAGGCTAACAACTGCTCCAACCCGAAAGACCCTTGAGGCCCTTGACCTCAAATCGGTTGCCGATGATTTAGAGAAACAGAACCACTAAAAGACGAATCACCGGAAGAGAGTGGATTTTTTATCAATTATAGCAAGATTTTGCTTGAAATAATTTTTTTCTCCATTATAATACGCGTTAATAACACTTTAATACTAACCACTATCAACCAATAAGGAGGGAACTGTTTATGGCAGCACAGGCAAAACCTATAACAAAGGCACAACTGGTTACAGAACTAGCAGAGAAACTGGGCATAACAAAAAATGATGTCAATTGTTACATTGATGCCCTTACTACCATTGCTTACAGGGAAACAAAAAAGAAAGGCTCATTCACTCTTCCAGGTGTGGGCAAGCTTGTTTTAGTAAAACGGAAAGCACGCATGGGCAGAAACCCCGCAACTGGTGAAACTATAAAAATAAAGGCTAAGACCGTTGTGAAATTCAGGGTTGCCAAGGCATGTAAAGACACAATCATCCCACCCAAATAGATGCCTTCAGCTTTTTTGAGAAAAACATTCCCGGTACCCCAAAGGTGCCGGGTTTTTTTATGTAAGGAAGTAAGACATCCATCCAAATTGTTTGTTTGTTTTATTATTCAAATATGGTATAAAAAAATCAAGTCGAACTTAATAACCACAACAGGAGTTCTCATGGCTAAAGCGACTGTAGCAATTCTTAGAACAAAACCAGAAACAGTAATAGAAGATTACAGGCGGCTCTGCGAGATGGCAGGATTAAAAAATGGGCTCGATTCTTCTGCAACTACTATTCTAAAGGATAATATCACCTGGCATAATGTGTTCCCCGGCGTAAACACTACCCCCTGGCAACTTGAGGGAACAATTGAAGGCCTCAAAGAATCAGGTTTTAGTGACTTAGTTACGGTTCACAATCACACCGTTGTTACCCTGCCAGAAAAAGGAGAAAAGGATTTAAAGTTTAAGCCGATCTATGATCGCTACAATATTCCGGTACTTTTCAACTTTAAAGATGAAGACATGCGTTGGATTGAATACAAACCAAAGTTCAAAACACTGGCGCTCCATAAAATTTTCCCCGAGGGGATAAGAATTCCAGACTATTTCCAGGGGAAAAATATTGTTCACATGCCTACTGTAAAAACGCACTCCTACACTACCTACACAGGGGCACTTAAAAATGCTTTTGGTGGACTACTTAACTACCACCGTCATTATACTCACACCTGGATTCACGAAACCCTGGTAGATCTTCTTGCTATCGGCAGGGAAATTCACACAGGGATGTTCGCAACCATGGATGGAACCACTGCAGGCTCAGGTCCGGGACCACGTACTGTAAAACCACATGATAAAAATGTTATCCTGGCATCTACTGACCAGGTTGCAATTGATACAGTAGCTGCAAAACTTATGGGATTCAATTGGCGTGACCTCCCCTGTATTTACCTCTCTCATGAAAATGGTCTCGGCATTGGGGATCCTGCAGAGATTGAGATTGTTGGGGATACGGATGCAGCAAATGAAAACTGGAAGTTTGAAGTTGGTGTTAATCTGGCAACCGGCATCGGAAGAATTTTCTGGTTCGACACACCACTAAAACATCTTCAAAAACTGTTCTTCCAGACACCCATTGTCAACATATTTATCTTCGCTTCAGAATTCTACCATGACAAAATATGGTACAATATTAAAGGTATGCCTGCAGTAAAAAAATGGGAATCTGAATCACCCTGGGGGCAAATGTTTGCAGGTTACCCAAAGTGATAAAGGACGCGCGAACTAGTCTCGAAAACCCAGCATATCAATTATATCCTCAATTTACCTGAAATCTTCCTGAGTAACATTCAATAGCTGAAACCCCGTATCATAAAAACATTGAAAAATAAAGGAGGTACTGTCAAAAGTTTCATGAAAAGAAGGAGAAAACATGAAACCACAGAGAACACAGAGAGAAATTATGTTTAAAAACTCTGTGAACTCCTTGGTTTTTGCAAATCAAGAAGCAGTTCCTTCAAACTGAGTTCATCATGAAGGAGAGCAAGGGAAAGGGTTGAAAAGCTGGTTTATTGAATAAATGGAAAGTGGAAGCAGTAATAGACAGCAAAGAATGATTTAATCAGGGGGGCACAGAGGGGAGGGAAAGTAAAATCATTTAACTTATTGATATTTAGATGATTCTCTGTGTTCTCTGTGGTTTGGTTTTGACAATAACATAAAGGAGATAAGGAGATTACTATGATCACAGCGGATAAGATAAAATCTTTGCTCAATTTGAAACCACATCCGGTGGAAGGTGGATACTTTGCGGAAACATATCGGTCTCATGAATACATCCCGAAGGATGAACTACCAGACACTTACGATAGTGACAGGCTACTTGCAACTGCAATTTACTATCTGCTCACGCCAGACACCTTCTCTACAATGCACCGGCTTCCAACGGACGAGATTTTCCACTTTTATCTGGGCGACCCGGTCGAAATGCTTCAACTGTTGCCGGACGGATCTGACAGGACAATCACCCTTGGACCTGATATCTTAAATGGAATGCATCTGCAAGTCACGGTAGGGAAAGGTGTATGGCAGGGATCAAGACTACTTCCCGGCGGGAAATTCGCTCTTTTAGGCACAACGATGTCACCGGGATATGAGCCCCGTGACTTCGAATCCGGACAGAGAGATGTACTGGTTGATTCTTATCCTCAATTCCGAGATTTAATTACTGCATTAACAATCCCTACTGCTCGCTAATCATATCCCAGATGGAAACCTTAAGGGGCTCTGCAAACATCTCCGTCTTTTCTATAAAAGCCTTTGTATAAGGCTTTTGCAGATGTTCATCCAGGTCCCTCTTGCTCTTCCAGCATTCATAAAACATGAAAAGTGATTTACTGTCAGCAGATTGATACAGGTCATAAACGATGCAGCCCGGCTCAGACCTGGACGGTCCTATGAGTTTTAAAAGCTCCCCCCTTATCTTTTCCTCCATACCCTCTTTTACCTTGATTTGAGCTATTACAGTAATGCTTTTGTCTGACATTTATCCTCTCCTTTCTTTGATTATCTCCCTTTCAATAGCCAATCAGCAGAAATGTTGTAGGGTTTTTTTACCCCTGGAATAAGGTTTTTCGAAGTGCAAAAACAGGGTTTCCCCGATTGTATTTCATTTTAATAGGCCGATAATACAGGCAGGTAAACACAATGGCAAAAATATTAACGAGAAAAAGAGAGGGGAAGGAAATGAAAAAGACAATAATTATTCTCAGCATTTCATTCACACTTATCCTTGCAGGGATCTTGTACGGCAAAAGCAAGCAGCCGAACGAGGTAGAAACCGTGATGGAGGATCAGCTGTATATGAATCAATACCCCGATCCAATCCCTGATCCAGTGTTATATTAGGCTATAATTGAGATCAATTAATCCGTGACCTGTCTGGCGTGAAGGATTGCATTTTGTGCTACTGAAATGTCCAGTTTTTTATGGCCTGTGAGGGACTCCCTTGCACTAAATCATAGTACCTCACAACAATTGAATTTTGCTCATCCTTTCTCCTACTCTAAATATACAATATATTGTAATTTTCTCAATAGCAATGTTAAGGAACTGATTCTTTCTTTAGATGTCAGCCTAAATTTCTAGTAACAAATATAAACAAAAAACATATAAGATTTTTCTACCGTTCAAAGACATTACATTTTCTACCACGCCACCATTTTTAAAAATATATTTCTACCTTTACATCTCTTATTATTTCCACTATTATTCAATATTTGTGAAAGTATGTATTACCAATTTTTACTATATCTCAATAAGCATCAAATGATCTTTCCTCTTAAAAAATGGATTCCTATATTCTTGATTATTCTTGCACACCTTGGAGGCTGTTTTCCCAACAGGCATACATCATGCTACACTAATAACATGGGGATGAAACTGATACTAATACCTGCCGGGGAATTTATGATGGGAAGTCCTCCTTCAGAAGAGGGCAGGTTTCCCTGGGAGGGCCCTGTTCACAAGGTATATCTTGATGCATTCTATATTGGTGAAAAAGAGGTAACAGTAGGACAGTGGAGGAAATTCATCGAAGACACTTCCTACAAATGGGACAAATGGTCCCTTCTTGAAAAATATGCCCCTAGCGATAATTCTCCTATTATATTTACAACCTGGGATGACACCCAGGCCTTTTGCCGTTGGCTTTCTAAAAAGGAAGAGAAAACATACCGCCTTCCCACCGAAGCCGAGTGGGAAAAAGCAGCCAGAGGCGGACTGGAGGGTAAGAAGTACCCCTGGGGGAATGAGACACCTGATGGAACCCGGTGCAATTTTGCAGATAAAAATACCGATTTCTACTGGTCGGATGAGAGGGTTGATGACGGATATGTTTTTACTGCTCCAGTTGGTAGTTTCCCACCCAATGGCTATGGGCTTTATGATGTAGCGGGGAATGCCTGGGAGTGGTGCCAGGATTGGTTCGATTTTGATTACTATAAAGATAGTCCGGCAAAAAATCCAAAAGGACCGTCATCCGCAATTGATCGTGCTATTCGGGGCGGTTCCTGGTGTAATGATGCTGCCATCATTCGCTGTGCTTTTCGGGGTTATATACTCCCCGATGTTCCTAGTCACCTTCGTGGACTTCGTTTAGCGGTGGATCCATGAGCATTTAACCACAGGAAAAGATTTTGACCACAGAGAAAAAATTATTTATATAATACTAACATAAGGGGACGAAAATGTCTGAGCAAGAAAAAGATAAAAAAGTAAAGATGAAAATTAAATTTACAGATGATATTTTAAGGGGCGTGTATGCAAACAACATGTTTATAGCCCATACCAGAGAGGAGTTCATTCTTGATTTTATAAATACCTTCCCACCACAGGGTACAGTTAATGCAAGGGTTATTATCAGTCCAGGGCATCTAAAACGGATGATTAAAACCCTGGGTAGGAGCCTTGAAAAATATGAAAAAGCATTTGGAGAAATACAGGAAGCACCCGAACCCAAAGAACCTACCGTCATTCACTAAAAACAGCCCACAGAGGGGGGGGAATAGAATGTCACTTAACTTATTGATATTTAATATTATCTCTGTGGTTTGGTTTTGACAAAACATTCAAACGGGAAAGGAGGCAACTATGCCAAAAGTAAGACAACAAAAAGTTCCTTCATTTGTTCTTCCAATCTTCAAGAAGGAAAAGATCAAGGTGAAAGATTTTACATCAGTTAAAGCATTTGAAAAAGTCCTTCTCAAATTTCTAAAAGAACAAAATGTTTTACACTTGAGCACCTGTAAAAACAACCTGCCTCGAACTACTCCTCTTGAATATCGCCTTCATGGCCTCACTTTTTATATTCTATCAGAAGGGGGAAGTAAGTTTAACAATCTCAAAGTTAACAACAATGTATCCTTTTCCATTGCGGCTACTTATCATCCCAAAGAGGATTTTTGGGGAGCAAAGGGAGTACAGGCATGGGGCAAAGCTAAAGTTTACAGTATGAAGACCAATCCCCGTCGATTCAAAGACGCACTAAAGAAGATGAAAGTATATGAGAGCATGAAGAAACTGGGGATAAAAGAACTACCTCCACAAATCAATTTCCGGATCATTGAAATTACACCTGATAGAATCAACTATGGGAATATAAGGGAGGGAGTTTATCACGTCACCTGGACAAAAAAATAAAAATACCCTTCCCCAAGTACAACTCTCCTCAAACGGAGTGCTCCTTGAGCAAAAGCATTCTTTCTAATTAACCGAGAGGAGGTGCTTATGAAGACAATCATTAACAAGAAATACATTATGCACAAGCTCAGCCTTTTCCTGTTTACCATTTTAATCACAATACCACTATTTTCTAATGGAGGAATGGCTATGGAAATAACGAGCAAAGATTTTAAGCATAACCAGCCTATTCCTTCCCTACACACCTGCGATGGAAAAGATTTCTCTCCTTACCTTGCGTGGTCGGGAGCTCCTGAAGGCACTAAAAGCTTTGCCCTTTCCTGCATTGACCCGGATGCCCCCATGGGGGACTTCATCCACTGGCTGGTCTGTAACATCCCCGCGACAGTATCTGAAATACCCCAAGCTGGACCACTTCCAGCAAGAGCTAAGGAAGTGGCGAATGATTTTGGGAAGAAGCCTTACGGAGGACCCTGTCCACCTTCTGGAACTCACCGTTACTTTTTTACCATCTATGCTCTAAAGGTAGGTGATTTAGGAGTTGTGAATAAAAAAGATTTCTTAAAGAAGGTGAAGGAAAACCAGCTCACTTCTGCAGAGATTATTGGAGTATATAAAAGGGAAAGATAATCATTACACTTGAATACTATAACCCTCAACCCCTTGAATCCTTTTTTTAACCCAGATTTTGCTGTGGGTATCGTAGCGAGGCGCAGAAAACCGTAGCGAAACGTGCAGTTGGAGCGATTTTACGACGAAGGCATATCCATAGATATGTTGAGGAGAAAAATCGTGAAACAAGCGTTGCAGCAAGGATTTTCAAGCCGCAGTAGATGGCTACTGCAAATTCTGGGTTTATTTCTTTTCTATGATTCTTGTTGCCGATAACCTTCACATCATGAATCCGAACGTAGCGAAGGCCTTAAAGGAAAAAAATCCTTTGCCATTACAAAAAATCGCTGAGCGCTGTAAAGAAGCCAATGTGTATGCTATGGATATCAATCTTGGACCTTTAAAACGCAATACAGAAGGTGTCATAACATTTGTGATAGAAGCCGTTCAGGATATCTTTGGAGGGAGGCTTTTATTGGATTCTGTTCAACCAGAAGTTTTAAAAGCGGGGATTGCTGCCTGTAAGAGACCTCCTATCATCAACGGTTTCTCCCTGGAAGAGGCTAAAATGTCATTTATTCTTCCCCTTGCAGCCGAGTATCAGACAGAAATCATAGGCTTTCTCATCAACGAAAAAGGGCAGGTTCCCATAACTGCTGAAGGCAGGTTAGAAGTTGCTTCCCGACTGCTAGCAAAGGCAGAAGAATGTGGAATACCCCTGGAAAGAGTAATAATAGATCCCGTACTGGTTCCTCTAACCTGGCAGGATGGGACACGTTACAACCATGAGTTCCTGGAGGTCATTCATCTTCTTCCCCAGCTATGTGAAAAACCTATTCGAACAATAGCAGGACTTTCCAATCTTGGTGCAAGCTCACCTGATAGAGCAGCAAGGGCGACAGTAGAAGCCACATTCATACATATGTTCGCTGCTTTAAAATTGGACTATATCCTAATGGATATTACGCACAAGAAAGCACTTAACGCTTTAAATCTAAGTCAGTTGCTTCTGGGAAATAAGGTATTTGCCTGGGAAGAAGTTAAAAGCGGTTGAAGAGACAATGGGGAAAAGTGGCAATGAGGAACAGGATAATACAGAACAAGTGTAATGAGTCAAAATCAAACTTGACCCCATCTTGACGATGCCACTTACCTAGAGGGATGAGCAACTACTCGATATTGAATCCTTACTTCATCCTTAACCGTTAAAGCCCCCTTTAGCAGGCTAAAAGGCTCTATACCAAAGTCAGTCTGACGGAATGTAA
The DNA here is from genome assembly GCA_013139225.1 of Deltaproteobacteria bacterium. Taxonomy (GTDB): domain Bacteria; phylum Desulfobacterota; class WTBG01; order WTBG01; family WTBG01; genus WTBG01. The sequence goes on along the minus strand of WTBG01000004.1, from coordinate 27 downwards.
AATCGCCAGATGCTGTTATCCGGTCTT
>WTBG01000149.1 GCA_013139225.1 Deltaproteobacteria bacterium | reverse complement strand
ACCTCTTCTCTTTTCTTCAATTGCACCACGAAATAGCTGTTCCCTTTGCTATAAATCTTTTTGGGCGATGGGCTCTCGGAGGTTAAAGAAAAAGCCTCTTTTGCAAGGTCTTTGTTTAAACCAATCTTGCCTATAAAGCCGCTTCTTCTTGTGAATGGCCCGGTTTCCTCAACAGTTAATTTTTCCCTTGAAGCAATCTTTTTCATGGATGTGCCCGCCCCAAGCTCTTCCAACAACTTCTCCGCTTTCTCCTTTGCCATTTTTCTGGCCTTCTCCCTCCTCGCCAGCTTTATCACTTTCTCCTTCACGTCCTCCAAGTTGGGCAGATAGGAACCCTTGCGATCTATGAGCTTTAAGACAAGATACCTTTTCTCCACGCTGACAATTGGGCCTATCTCCCCCTTCTTAAGCAGGAAGGCAACCTCGCTAAAATCCTTGTTGATTCCAATACCTTTTGCGGGTTCTCCCTCTGAGAAAAGGTCCGTATCGTGAATTTCAAGTCCATTCTTCTCGGCATATTCAACCAGGTTACCGCTTTGGTAAATCTGGCCAATCGTTCGTCTCGCTTCTTCCCTGGCAAGCCCGTCTGACTTCTCAATCTTTAGCTCTTCCTCTATAATGCCTCTAACCTCCTCTAGGGGCTTTGTCTCCTCCTCTTGAACGTCCTCCACCTTGATGATATCGAAACCTCGCGGAGTTCTCACCACAGGGCTCAGCTCGCCTGCTTTAAGAGAAAAGGCGGCTTCCTCCAGAGCCTTCACCATCTGCCCTTTCTCAAAATAACCCAGATCACCGCCCTTGGAAGCTGTGGCAGTATCTTGTGAAAACGTTTTCGCCAGTTGAGAAAAATCTTCTCCTTTCTCAATGCGTTTTCTAACTTCTTCAGCCTTCTCCCTTGCCTTCTCTTCTGCCGTATCCCCTGCTTTTTCTTCAACTCCTATCAGGATATGTCTCGCCCTTACTCTCTTTTTCTTTGTAAACCGTTCTTCATTTAGACGATAAAACCCTTCTGTTTCCTCTGGGGCAATCTCCGCTTTCTCTCTATAGTGCCTTGGGTCGAATGAAAGATACTTCGCATTAACACTTTCTCTCACTCTGTAGTCTTCCTCGGTGCCCTCATAATACCTCTCTATCTCTTCCGGGGAAACTTCAACCTTGTTTTCAAAATCCAATGCATTTAGCTTCAAAAACTTAAGGTTCACTTTCTCGTTCTCGAGCTTGTATAGGGCAAAAAGCTCTTCGTCAGAAAGCTTGGCCGTGCTTTGTACGGTATTCATAAGCTTTGCGATGAGCATGCTCGTTCTCATTGACTTCTCAAACTCGCTTGGGTTCATGCGTATAGTTGCAAGCTGTCTAAGGTAGAGATTCTTGTCAAAAACCCCTTCTCTCTGAAAAGAAGGTGTGTTAGCTATTTCCCTTCTGGTTTCGTCCTGGCTTATGGCAAGGCCTCTGCGCTCTGCCTCTAGGAGCATGAGCGTTCTGTTGATGAGGTCGTCTAGCGCTCTTTCCCTAAGCCCTTTTATCTCCTTTTCAGACAAGGCTCTTTTGTAAATGTTCCTTGACATCATCAACAGGTTTTCATAACTTCTGTCGTACTGCCGGCGAGTTATTTTCTGGTCGCCCACTAACGCAACAACCGTATCCTCTCTTGCATCTCTTCCGCCCCATCCATAGAAGAACACAAATACAATTATGATAATCCCGAAAGCAATATATACAAACCAAGATCTTGTCTGTTTTCTCATCCATCCTAGCATTTTCTTGTCTCCTCGCCCTTTTGTTTTGCGTTCTTAAAACGTGGTGGATACCCCACCTTCTGGTCTGAGATATTATCAAAAGCCACTTAAAAAGCAAGCGCTTTTGTGATATTATTTTCTTGCATTAGAAATTTAATCTGCTATTATCTTTTCACCTGTTGGCACATAAGTGTTTTTGTGTCCTGGCTTTTGCCAGCCACATGCAAACTTCCAAAGCATATTTGCGCTCATACTTATAATCTTTCCGGAGGAGAGAATCATGCTGTTTGACAGTCTCTTGGGGTTGTTTTCTAACGACTTAGCGATAGACCTGGGAACATCTTCAACCTTGGTTTTTGTAAAGGGTAAGGGTATTTTGTCCAACGAACCATCGGTTGTTGCCATCAGAAGAGATGCTCGAGGGACCAAAAAGATTCTGGCCGTAGGAAACGAGGCCAAAAAGATGTTGGGCAGAACTCCCGCTAACATTGTGGCAATAAGACCCATGAAAGATGGGGTAATTGCTGATTTCGAAGTTACGGAAAGCATGCTTTCCTACTTCATAAAAAAGGTTCACAACCGCAGGGGTTTTATCAGGCCCCGCATTATCATTTCTGTTCCCTCGGGCATCACCCCCGTTGAGAAGCGGGCAGTGAAAGAATCGGCGGAATCAGCGGGTGCCAGAGAAATTTATCTCATTGAAGAACCTATGGCCGCAGCCATAGGCGCGGGACTCCCGGTAAGCGAGGCTGCTGGGAATATGGTTGTTGACATTGGGGGTGGCACTACAGAGGTGGCGGTTATTTCTCTCTCCGGCATAGTCTTCAGCAAAACCGTTCGGGTTGCAGGCGACAAAATGGATGAGGCTATTGTTCAATACGTCAAGCGGAAGTACAATCTTTTGATTGGCGAAAGAACAGCCGAACTGATTAAAACGACCATAGGAACTGCCTATCCAGAAAAGGAGGTTAGAAGCGTCGACGTTAAAGGAAGGGATTTGGTAACTGGGGTGCCAAAAACCCTGGAAATCACTTCTGAAGAGGTGCGCGGTGCGATTTCCGGCCCCATTAACACCATTGTTGAAAGCGTCAAAACCACACTTGAGAGAACCCCGCCGGAACTGGCAGCAGACATCGTAGACCAGGGAATTGTCTTGGCTGGAGGTGGGGCGCTTTTAAGAAACCTGGATGTTCTGTTGAGGGAGGAGACCGGGCTTCCCATCGTGGTTGCCGAAAGCCCCCTGACTGCTGTAGTTATGGGGTCGGGAATGGCACTTGATGAGCTCTCTCTATTAAAAGAGGTCGCTATTGATTTTTAAACCCCCTCTTCTTCCGGGGCATGATGTCTTCGTTTTTCAGAAAATATCAGAATCTCATAATTGCTGTTTTCCTCGTTGGTTTGGCGTTCTCCATCTATTCGTCCAATCTTAGAGCCACTGGCAACACCTCTTTTTTCAGAAGAACCATCTTAAGCATTTATTCTCCTCCACTGCGGGTTGTTGCCTCCACCCTGAGTGGTGTTAAATACCTCTGGAACAATTACATCTTTTTGCTACATGTGCAAAAAGAAAACCTTGAACTAAAAAAATCTCTAGATTTGCTTACGGAACAAAACACGCAACTAAAGGAATTGTTGCTTGAGAATGACCGTTTGCGCAAATTGTTGCTCCTGAAGAAGCGCTCGTCTGCAAGGCTAATCACCGCAGAAATTATAGGGAGAGACGCCGTTGGGTGGTTCAAAACCGTGTTGATCAACAAGGGGATGGGCGATTCCATTAAGGTGGGCCAGGCGGTTATTACTCACCGAGGAATTGTTGGGCGCACAACAGACGTTTCCGGCGGCACCTCTAAGGTATTATTAATAACCGATATAAACAGTTCTGTTGATGCACTGGTACAGAGAACTCGTGCCAGGGGTGTTGTTGAAGGTAAGGCATCTGGTCTTTGTCAACTAAAATATGTTTCAAGTTCAGACGATGTAATGCCCGGGGACCTGGTGGTTGCTTCCGGGCTTTGCGGTGTTTTCCCTAAGGGCTTACCCATAGGAAGGGTGGGTCGCGTTGAAAAAGATGGTTTTGGTCTCTTTCAGCACGTGGAATTAATGCCCAGCGTCAACCTTAACAAGCTGGAAGAGGTCTGCGTCCTGTTCCCCAGGGGGGATTAATCGGCAATCTACATGCGACATGGTTACAAGCCACGGTAAACGTTCCCATGAAACAATTTTTTCTTTTTCTTTTGGTCGGTCTGGTTCTTGTTTTAATCCAAGCCATACCCCTGAGCTACGTTTTCCCGTGTGTTGCCACCATAAACCTCTCGTTCGTTTTCGTAATATTCCTGGCGCTCTTTTACCCCTCCGCTGGCAGTTGCTTCGTTGTTTTCCTGCTGGGCTATGTGCTTGACACCCTCTCTGGTGTGCCTGCGGGGTTAAGTTCCCTAATTAACCTGGCATCCTTTTTTCTCATCAGGGCTTCAAGCCGGGTTGTGCAGTTTGAGGGCGTGGCCTCCCAGGCCTTCCTCGTCTTTGCGTTGAGCTTTTTGGCCAACCTTTTCCTCTTAAAAACAACTAAAATAGTGTCTTCCGGCTCTCTTGGTTCAACCCTAACAAGCATTTTCACTAACAGCTTTTCGGTCATGATATTGTGCGTGCCATTTTTTGTCCTCTACAACAGAAAATGTGCAGCATCGCGGGGATAGTCGTTAAACCCAGAATTTGCAGTAGATGGCTGCTGCAAATTCTGGGTTTAACTCCCGGCTGTCAAAGTCCTGTGATATTTAAAATTTCAACCAAAACTCGAAACAGGTATTTTGTCACCGTTTTGGGGCCTTAGTGGAGATCTGTGGTGAGATCAGAGCTTGACTCTCTATATGACAAAAAACTGCAGTCAAGGACAAGCGTTGCCTACTTCGTTGTGGTGTTCGTTTTTGGCATACTGTGCTTGAGGCTCTGGTTCCTGCAGATTGTTGAGGGAAACAACTATCGCAAACTCTCGGAAAACAACAGAATCAGGATCCAGGAAATTCCGGCTCCCAGGGGGCTTATTTTAGACAGCGCCGGGCGTGTTCTGGCAGGGAACCGTCCTTCTTTTGACATCTGTTTGGTGCCCCAGCACACATACAACCCAGAGGATGTGCTAAAACGACTTGCTAAATTGCTGGGTTGCGACCTGTCTCGGCTAAAGCAGAGGTTTGAGGGGTCGCGGGGCAGGCCACCCTTTGAATCCATTACGCTCAAATCAGATGTGTCAAGAGACACCCTTGCTTTTGTCCTAACCCACAGGCTGGATCTGCCCGGGATTGTTGTGGAGTCAACCCCTGCACGCCATTATCCATTTGGAACTCTTGCCTGTCATCTGTTGGGGCACATGGGTGAGATCGACCCGAGAGAACTTGCACGCCCCGACTTTGCTCTTTATAAAATGGGAGATTTTGTTGGCAAGTCCGGAGTTGAGCGGGCGTTCGAACTACACCTAAAAGGAACCGATGGCGGGTATCAATCAGAGGTGAACGCCGTTGGGTACAAAATAAACATCATGGGGCAGGTTGATCCTGTTCCTGCACATAACGTCGTTCTTACTATCAGCGCAGATCTCCAGAAAACCGCAGAGGAAGCTTTGGGGAACAGCGTCGGGTCCATCGTCGCCGTAGATCCCAAAAGTGGCCGCATTTTGGCCATGGCAAGCAGTCCGGCCTTCGACCCCAACGCGTTCTCCTGTGGCATATCTCCTCAAGGTTGGGAGGAAATCGTTAACAACCCCGAACACCCTCTAATGAATCGATGTATACAGAGTGCCTATCCTCCTGGTTCTACCTACAAACTCGTCACGGCGGCAGCGGCCCTAGAAGAGGAGTTGGTTGAAAAAGACACAGAGTTTTTTTGTGCTGGATCTTTCAGGTGTGGCAACAGGTCTTACAGGTGTTGGAAAAAACATGGCCACGGAAAGGTCGCTCTGTTGAAAGGTGTGGTTGAATCTTGTGACGTCTATTTTTATAATCTCGGCACTATGCTGGGTCCGGATCTTCTGGCAAAATGTGCCAAGGGCTTTGGTTTCGGCCTGACCACGGGGATTGGTATAAGAAACGAAAAGGCAGGGCTTATCCCCACTTCTGGCTGGTATCAAGGAAGGTATGGCATCCCCTGGCAGGCGGGTGAGAGCCTCTCCGTTGCCATCGGCCAGGGGGCGAATCAAGTCACCCCCCTTCAGCTTGTGATGGCTTATGCCGCTATTGCCAACGGTGGTATTTTATATAGGCCTTTCCATGTTGACAGGATCGTGTCTGTCGACGGAAAGATTCTAAAGACGTTTTCGCCTGCCGTTAGGGGAAAGTTGCCAGTTTCTAAAAACAACATGAGCTTTCTTGTGGGGTGTCTTTCGGGGGTGGTAAACTCTCCCGCTGGAACTGGCAGGGCTGCGCGGCTTTCCAATGTTGAGGTTGCGGGCAAAACGGGCACCGCCCAGGTCGTTGGTGTAGCCAGTGGTGGGGTACCGCCCTTGGCAGATAGGTTTTTGGATCACGCCTGGTTCGTTGCTTTCGCCCCCAAAGACGATGCCCGCGTGGCTGTTGTTGTCCTTGTGGAACACGGGGGTCATGGCGGAAGCACTGCTGCCCCCATTGCGAAAACAATCATATCCAGGTTTTTTGACATTGCGGGGGGCGGCAATGTTTGATCGTAGGCTAATCTCAAACTTCGACTGGACACTTTTTCTTGCTTCCCTGCTATTATCTATTCTGGGTGCGGTTAACCTTTATAGTGCCGGCTCCTTCTCTCTTCATAACAGCACGACACCGTTTTATCTAAAACAACTCTACTGGTTGCTCGCCGGCCTGTTTCTCTTTTTTGTCATCATTTCCATCGACTATCAGTTGTTGGCCAGATATTCCTATCTGCTTCATGGCTCTTCTCTCTTCCTGCTTCTTCTTGCGCTTTTCTGGGGAAAGACGACCGCCGGAACCCATCGATGGCTTCAGGTCGGGGCTTTTTCCTTCCAGCCGTCCGAATTTGCTAAAATCAGCTTTGTTCTGCTGCTTTCTCACTCCTTTTCGAGGTCGACTCCGCCCAGGGCGAGCCAGTTCCAGGGATTTCCCCTGCCCATTCTTTTCACCCTTATTACTTTCGTCCTCGTTTTTCTCGAGCCTGATCTTGGAACAGCCGCACTTATCCTTGTCATATTTGTGTCGTTCATATTTTTTGCGAAATTTGACTTGCGGCACATCTTTCTGTTTATGCTCTCCTGTGTGATTCTCCTTCCCTGCTCCTGGCTGTTCCTAGAAGATTATCAAAAAAGCAGGTTGTTTGCCTTCTTGAGTCCCGGGAAAAACTCGCTTCATGCCGGCTATCAGGCGGTTCAGTCTAAAATTGCCATCGGTTCCGGGATGTTGTTCGGGAAGGGGTTTTTGGGCGGCACACAAAGCCAGCTTCGTTTCCTGCCTGAGCAACATACTGATTTCGCCTTCTCGGTGTTAGCGGAGGAGTGGGGTCTCGCGGGGTCTCTGTTATTAATCTCCCTTCTTTTCCTGGTTGTCTCAAAGGGTTTAAAAATTGCTTCCCAGTCCAGGGATGTCCTTGGTTCGTTTATATCTTTCGGGCTGGTTTCAATTTTGTTCTGGCAAATATCCATAAATATTGGTATGGTAGTCGGGCTGTTTCCTATCGTTGGGATACCGCTACCCTTTATAAGTTATGGTGGTTCGTCTCTTATATCAACCTGGGCGATTGTTGGAATGCTTTTGAACATCAGGATGCGCAGATTTATGTTTTAGATATGGTTTCTGCGTGTTTTTTATTAACGGTTTTTCGCTGTTTTAATTTGTTGTTGGGGGGTCTTTCGTTGTGGAAGCTTTTTTGCAAGGCTTGCTCGATTCGGTGCGTGAACGGGTGGGCGATAGAGCCTTTGAGTCCTGGATTAAGCCTGCCTCCTTTGTAGGGCTGGAAGATGACAATCTGCTTATAGAGGTTCCCGATCAGTTTTCCAAGGACTGGTTGGAGACTCACTACTCTTCTGCCATTAAAGAAGCTGCTCGAGAAATAGCACAAAAAGATGTCAGGCTTGTTGTGGCGATAAAAAAACAGTCGGAAGAAAAACCCAACAGAACCCAGACCCTACACAGCCCGCAGCCCGCAGCCTTCGCCGCATCCAACACCAACAGCAGATACACGTTCGAAAATTTCGTTGTCGGCACAAGCAACCAGTTTGCCCACGCCGCGTCTCTTGCTGTTGCTAACAGCCCCGCCCGAAACTACAACCCCCTGTTTCTGTTTGGTGGGGTCGGTTTGGGGAAGACACACCTGTTAAATGCGATCGGCCACCACGCTCTTAAAAACGGTGTTTGCAAAAAAGTGCTCTACATCTCCTCCGAACAGTTCACCAACGAACTCATCAACTCTATACGCTACGAGAAGATGCCCTCCTTCCGGGAGCGCTTTAGGAATCTGGAGTTGCTGTTGCTGGACGACATCCAGTTTATCGCCGGCAAGGAAAGAACACAAGAGGAGTTTTTTCACACATTTAACTCTCTCTACGAATCCCAACAGCAGATTGTTTTAACCAGCGACACCTCACCCAAAGAAATGCACTTTCTGGAGGAGCGTCTGCGTTCTCGTTTTGAGTGGGGGTTGATTGCCGACATCCAACCACCCGATATCGAAACAAGAGTTGCTATACTCAAACAAAAATCGTCAGCCTATGGCTCTTCCATCCCCAACGACGTTGCCTTTTTTTTGGCATCAAACGCTGAGTCGAACATCAGAGAGCTGGAGGGTTTGTTAACCAGAGTGTTCGCCTTCTCGTCCCTTAACGGTTGCGAAATAACCGTTGACCTGGCAAAAGAGGTACTAAAAAACATAACTAAAACAAGGGAAATAGACGTCAATGTTGAGTCTATTCAAAAAACCGTCTCAAAACACTTTAATATGAAATTATCAGACCTCAAATCAAAGAGGAGACAAAAAAACATCGTCTTGCCAAGACAAATCAGCATGTATCTTGCCAGAAAGTTCACTAAAATGTCACTCCCTGAAATTGGTGCGCATTTCGGCGGAAAAGACCACAGCACCATCTTTCATGCTGTTAAGAAAATAGAGGGCTTACTAACAAAAGACAAAAAACTTAAGTACGACATTGATAAATTGATTGACAAATTGAACAAATAATATATTTAAAAACTTTGCATATCCTGTTTATATCTCTTTACCGTTGCTTCTTTTTGTCTTTATAACAAATTTTTTTTAACGCTTCTTTTTTTTTATTTCAATGAGTTACATGCCTTATCCAAGAAACAAACAAGCCTACTACTACTATCAATTTTAAATATTAAATAATAGGAGTCTTTAATTGTGAAATTTAACATCGAAAGAGAAATTATTTTAAAGGGTTTAAAAAAAATTCAGGGTGTTGCTGAAAAAAGCCCTGTCGTTCCTTTGGCGGCCAGCTTGTTAATTGAAGCAGAGGAAGGGAAGATTGTTATCAGAGCAACAAACTTTGAAGTGGGTATAATAACGGAACACATCGCAAACGTTCAAAAAAAGGGGAAGGCCGTTATAGATGCAAGAAAGGCATTCGAAATTTTTAAGGAATTACCGGCCGGGGAAAGCCACATAGAGAAAAAAGAAAACGGTTGGATAGAAATAAGCCACGAGAAAAACATTCTTTTCAATATTAGTGGGGTGGCAGAGGAAGAATTTCCAAAAGTAGAAATAGAAGAAAAAATGGATTTCTCAGAAGTTTGCGCAAGGGGAATATTAGAACTAATCAGAAGCACAATTTATGCGACATCGTATGATAGAACAAGAGGGGCACTTATGGGTATTCTGGTGGAGAAAAAAGAGGGTACTATCAGAATGGTTGCAACAGATGGTCACAGGTTGGCACTTGCAGAAAGGGAGATTTTGAAGGGAGAGAGCTTTGATCTGAAAAAGAATGTGGTGATTCCCGAAAGGGGGGCAAGAGAGATAAAAAGAATGGTGGAAGAAATGGAAGAAGATGAGAAGGTAAGGATAGGGTTTGGAGAAAAAAGCATTATTTTCAAGGCAGAAGAAGAGACGCTGGTAATAAGGCTTATAGATGCGGAATTCCCAGACTACTCGAAAGTTATACCAGAAGGAAGTAAGAAAAGCGTGGTTTTAAAGAGAAAAGAGCTGGTGTAATCTTTGAGGAGGGTAGAGCTTGTGGCGGACGAGGAAACAAAAGCAGTAAAGCTCTCGTTTGAGGGGGAAAAACTCGAGATAACATCAAGAAAAATTGGGTTTGGAGATGCGAGAGAGGAAATGGACATAGATTATGGTGGAGAGCACGTAGAGATGGGTTTGAATGGGAAATATATTATGGATATACTTAATGCGCTCGACGACGAAGAGGTAGTTTTTGGGATTAACGACGAAAAAACACCGATTCTGGTTAAGGGGAAGGGCAGAGAGAATGTTTTGGCTGTTATAATGCCCATTGCTTTGTAGGGGAGGAGCAGTTGAAGGAAATAATGGTGTTGGCAGTATGTTCGGGTATGATATTGATTGTTCTTTGGGTCGTAGTGATTTGCCTGGAAAAGATGAAGGGTGGGCGTGCGCGAGAAAGAGAAGCAGGGAAAGAGAGAAAAAAAGAAGAGGAGCCCGACGGTATAATAACGGCGATAATTGCAGGGATAATGGCATACGAAGAAAGCCTTGTGATGATGTCCGGGAAAAGGAATCGGGTGGTTTATGAAAGAAAAGAAGAGAAAACTTCCTGGTGGAAAATGAAGGAAAGGATGAAATAGACGAAAAGAAGAGGGTAAAAATGAAAAAAAAATTTAAAGTCAAGGTTGATGGGAAAGAGTATGTGGTAGAGGTTGAAGGAATGGAAGAAGCTGGTGGAAGAGGGGGTGAAGGCATCCCAAAAGCAGAGAAAAAAACAAGCATAAAAGAGAAAGAACCTTACGGTAAATTTGAATCTATAACAACAGGAGAGAAGAGCATATTTGCTCCCATGCCGGCAAAGGTAATAAAAGTAAAATGCAAAGCGGGGGAGAGCGTAAGAAAGGGAGAGATTCTAATAATACTGGAAGCAATGAAAATGGAAAACGAGATACGCTCACCAGCAGACGGCGTAATAAAAGAGGTAATGGTTGAGGAGGGAGTGAACGTTTCACACGACGAAACGATGATTGTTTTTGAATAGAAAAAAGGAAGGGGTGTAACAATTCATGAGCGGCATTTTTGTGCATATGGTATTTTCGCTGAAAATATACATACTGGCAACAATTATATCGATAACGATCATGGAAATTGTGGTTTTGATAGGGAGATTCATAAGGCTGGGCAAGGGATAAAATGCTAGAAACAATAAAGGATCTCCTACATTTTTTCCCGGGGCTGGAGTCTTTCGCGCTAATGAGTCCGGAAGCCGCACTGGTCAGGATTGCTTTAATATGCGTGGGCTTCGCGCTGGTATATCTGGGCTACAAGAGGGTATTAGACCCCCTGCTAATGGTGCCCATGGGTATAGGCATAAGCATGGTGAATGCAGGCATTCTGTTAATGCCAGCTCTTGAGGCGGGAATGGGAAAAGAGATTGGAACCATGTTTGTAAACCCTCTCGTCAGCACAGTGGCAGAGCAAGTGGATGCATTCCAGGTGTATTTTTTGCAACCAATCTACACGCTGACTTTTGCGAACGGATTAATCGCGTGTCTGGTTTTTATGGGGATAGGCTCAATAACAGACCTGGACTTTTTTATCTCTAATCCCAGACTAAGCATGCTTCTTGCAATTCCGGCAGAGTTGGGGACAATATTAACCTTCCCGATAGCAACAGCGATGGGGTTTACCCCCAGCGAGGCAGCGGCGATCGCCGTAATTGGTGGAGCTGACGGCCCCATGGTGCTTTTCGCATCTCTGCAGCTTGCGAGACATCTTTTCGTACCAATAACAATTGTAGCCTATATTTATTTAAGCATTATCTATGCGGGGTATCCCTTTCTGATAAAAGCCATCATACAAAAGAAGATGCGGGGGCAGAGCATGAACGTTTCCATGATAAAAGAGGTATCGCCGGGGGAGAAGTTGGCGTTCAGTGTTGTAACAGGAACGCTTCTCTGCCTGCTTTTTCCGGTGGCGGCGCCACTCTTTGCCTCCTTTTTCTTGGGGGTCGCGGTAAAAGAATCGAACCTGGTAAGGTTTATAAGGGTGTCGGACAACGTTATATTAAGTGGTTCAACTCTGTTCCTGGGTTTTACGCTGGGGTGTCTTTTGAGCGCAAACGTTGTTATGGATCCCAAAATGTTAAAGCTGATAATCTTGGGCTTCATAGCCCTGTTTCTGTCGGGCCTGGGTGGATTGTTTGGTGGGGTGGTAGCCTACAAAGTAAGCGGAGGAAAGATAAATCCGCTGATTGGCATTGCCGGAGTGAGCTGTCTCCCAACAACCGCAAAGGTGGCACACAAGTGTGCAAATGAAGCCAACCCAAACGCCTTCATCCTTCCATTCGCCATAGGTCCAAGCATAGCGGGAGTTATAACCACGGCAATAATTACTGCTTGCTATATTACCAGGGTTTCACACATGCCGTTCTGATCTACAAAAGATGTCTGTCTTTAGGAAAACAACCAAAAAAACAAGCGCACAAAGGAACAAGAACACGAGGACGAAAAGGGTGTGGTCTAAATGGACAAACCCGAAGGTTGAAGCAATCCTGGCAACGGGACGCGAGGACATTCGCTACATAACAGGTTTTTCTGGAAGCGAAGCACTGCTTTTGCTGACAAGAGACAGGGTTTTTTTGGTTGTGGATTCGAGATACACAAGCCAGGCCAGAAGCGAGTGTGTGGAGGTTGTTGTTGTTGAGTCAAACGATAGAATCGGAGAAATTCCAAGGGTTGCCAGCAAGGCAGGAGTGAAAAGGGTTGGTTTTGAGCCTAGGCAACTTACGTTTTTTCAACACGGGGAGCTGAAAAAAAATGGCGACATCGAATGGATACCCTTGGCAAACGGCCTGGGCGAGATTCGTCTAAAAAAGGACTTGGGAGAAAAAATGCTTTTAAAAAAAGCAGCGAAAATTTCATCGAATGCATTTTCTGACATCTTGGGAGAAATTAAAGCCGGGACAGAAGAGAGGGTGGTTTCGTTGCTGTTAGAATTTCAA